>JAHFIS010000092.1 GCA_023246275.1 Candidatus Uhrbacteria bacterium | reverse complement strand
CGCGTCCCCGAACGGGATCATTCCGTGCGCGACTCCGCTGGCGTCGAAGACGAGGCGCGTTCCGCTGGGAACGACCACGGACCGGTCGCGAAGGACGTAATGCCGCTGCGCATCCCCGAGCGCCCCGACGACGACCGTTCCGGACGACGCCGCGACGACGGACTCGACGCGATCGAGCCTGGCAACCAGGCGCGGCGCGGCGCTCTCCGTGAGCGCCCAGATGCCGCGCGTTCCGCCATACTCACCCCACGCCTTCACGTCGCCGTCGGAGTCGATCCGCAGAACCTCCGCCTCCTCAAAGGCCCGCGCCGGGATCGAGAGCTTCCCGCCGAAGTACCCGACCGAACATGTGCTGCCCATGTAGCGCGTCACGAACGCGACCTGCGTTCCGTCCTCGCTGACGACGAGCTGACGCATCGCGAGCCGCCGCTTCAGGTCTGCGACGAGCAGCGGGTATGCCTGCGCGTAGACGAGCCGAGAGCTGTCCGGCTCGCAGACGCGATGCCTTGCAAAATCACGATTGTTCGATTGGAAATCCACTTGAGTTCGAACCACGTTGCCTCCGTTCCACCTTCCGATGGAGCTGTGCCAACCTACGGCGTTTTGATGCGATTGTCAAGAAAATGACCCCGAAGTACACTGGTGCCGTATGTCATAGAGTCTCCTCGGCCTCCCGTCTCACTCCTTCAATCTCACTCTATGATTCTTTCTGAATTCGATCCCGACCTTTCCCGCTCCCTCAACGCCGAGCTGCGCCGCCAGCGCGAGGGTCTTGAAATGATCCCGTCCGAGAACTTCGTCTCGCCCGCCGTACTCGAGGCGCTCGGGTCCGTCGCGACGAACAAGTACGCGGAGGGATACTCCGGCAAGCGCTACTACGGCGGCTGCGAGTTCATCGACGAGATCGAGGGCCTGGCGATTTCCCGCGCCAAACAGCTGTTTGGCGCCGAGCACGTGAACGTCCAGCCGCTTTCCGGCGCCCCCGCGAACATCGCCGCCTATTCGGCCATCCTCAAGCCCGGCGACACGGTGCTCGGCATGGATCTCTCGCACGGCGGCCACCTCACGCACGGCCATCCCGTCACGTTCGTCGCGGGAATCTACGACTTCGTCCGCTACAAGACCGCCGCGGACGGAACGCTCGACTACGAGAACCTCCGCGCGATGGCACTCGAGCACAGGCCGAAGCTGATCCTCGTGGGCTACTCGGCCTACTCGCGCGAGATCGACTACGCCAAGGTAAAGGCGATCGCCGACGAGGTCGGGGCGCTCACCATGGCCGACATCGCGCACATCGCCGGGCTTATCGCAGGCGGCGAGATGGCAAACCCAGTCCCGCTGTTCGACGTGGTCACGACGACGACCCACAAGACGCTTCGCGGACCGCGCGGCGGAATGATCCTGTGCAAGGAGGCGTTCGCCAAGGCGGTCGACAGGGCGGTGTTTCCCGGACTTCAGGGCGGCCCGCACGAGAACGCGATCGCGGCGAAGGCCGTGGCGTTCAAGGAGGCGCTCGAGCCGGCATTCAAGGAATATGCGCGTCAGATTCGGTTGAACGCGAAAGTCCTCGAGAAGGAATTTCGATCGCTTGGATACAATCTCTGCTTCGGCGGAACCGACAACCACCTCCTTCTCGTCGACGCGATGGGATCGAAGGGCGTGACGGGACGCGACGCGCAGGAGGCGCTCGACAAGGCCGGCATCACGGTGAACAAGAACGCGATTCCGGACGACGCGCGCGGACCGATGGATCCTTCCGGGATTCGATTGGGAACGCCGGCGGTGACAACGCGCGGAATGAAGGAAGCCGAGATGAAAAAGATCGCGGGCTGGATGGACGGCGCGATCACGAACGCGGCGGACGACGCAAAACTTGCCGAAATCCGCGCCGAGGTCAAGGAACTTACGGACCGATTTCCATTGTATCCTGGACTTTCCTACTGAGTGCAACCGATCGATGGTCCGCGCGATATATAGCCATATGCAACATACAAATCCAAACGCATCCGCGAAAGTCGCCCTTGGCATCGGCGTCGCCGCCATCGTATTTGCCCTCGGGGTCGCCGTCGCACCGGACGTCCAGAAGGCGCTTCCCGACATGTCCGTCGGCCTGCTCGACCGCTTTTCGGGAGCAACGACGGGTTCCGGAACGACGACGGGCGCATCGACGGTCAAGATCGTCTCCGAGGAATCCGCGGTCATCGACGCGGTGAAAAAGGCCTCGCCCGCGGTCGTCAGCATCGTCGCGACCGGAGACGTGCCGAAGCTCGAACGCTGTATGAAGAACACGTTCGGAGGGTTCGGCGGGATGTCGTTCCAGATTCCGTCCACCTGTCAGAATGGAACGGAAAAACAGCAGCTCAGCGCGGGATCCGGCTATCTCGTAACCGCGGACGGCTACATCATGACGAACAAGCACGTCGTGAGCGAGGCCGCCGGGACGGAGTACGCGGTCGTGCTCAACGACGATGAACACAAGGGAAAAAGCATTCCCGCGAAGGTTCTCGCGACCGACCCGACGAACGACATCGCCATCCTGAAGATCGAGGAGACGGGACTCCCCTTCCTCACCTTCGCGGACTCCGACGCAATCCAGGTCGGACAGACCGCAATCGCGATCGGCTACGCGCTCGGACAGTTCGAAAACACGGTCAGCAAGGGCGTCGTCTCCGGCCTGGCGCGGTCGATCAACGCGGGGGGCAGCATGATGCGGTCCGAACATTTGTCCGGTATCATCCAGACCGACGCGGCGCTCAATCCTGGAAACTCAGGCGGCCCGCTCCTGGACGTCGAGGGAAACGTCATCGGCATGAACGTGGCGGTCGCGAGCGCCCAAAGCATCGCTTTCGCCCTTCCCGCGAACGACGTAAGGTCCGTGTTCGAGAGCGTCAAGGCGACGGGAAAGATCGAACGCGCGTTCCTCGGCATTCGATACGCACCGATCGACGGGGACCTGAAAAAGCAACAGGGTCTTGCCTATGACTACGGCGCGATCGTCATCCGCGGCGACAACGCCACCGACCTCGCGGTCGTTCCCGGGTCCCCGGCCGACAAGGCCGGCATCGTCGAAAATGACATTCTTCTCGAGTGGAACGGTCAGAAAATTGACGAGGACCACATGATCTCCGATCTGGTAAACCGAACCAAGGTCGGCGACAGCGTCACGATCAAGATCTCGCACAAAGGCGAGGAGAAGACGGTCACGGTGGTTCTGGCGGCGAGGCCGACGGAATAATCGCGCCAAGGAATCGAAGGTCCTGTCATGGCGAGACCATAGCCGAAGCGATCCACGTCGTGAGATTGCTTCGGTCTGATGACATCGCAATGGCATGACTTTTTTCGTTTATTCCTGTATTCTTTTTTCATGTCTATTCTCCTCGACGGCCGCGCCATCGGCGCCCGCATTCGCGAAAAAGTGAAAACCCGTGTCGCGGCCATGCCGGTTCCTCCCGGCCTTGCAGTTATTTTGGTCGGGGACGATCCGGCGTCGCACCTGTACGACGCGCTGAAGAAAAAAGCGTGCGAGGAGGCGGGGATTCGCTTTGAGCTTTTTTTGTATCCAGCCGACGAACCCGAGCAATCGCTGATCGCGAAGGTCAAAGAGCTCAACGGCCGCCATGACGTCACCGGCATTCTCGTCCAGCTCCCCCTCCCGACACAGAACGCCGACCGCGTCATTGCCGCGATCCGCCCAGACAAGGACGTGGACGGGTTTCACAAGGAAAATCTCAAGGCGCTCGCGGAAGGCCGCCCAGGAATCGTCTCCGCCCTCGCGCTCGGAATCATGAAGCTCGTGGATGAGGCGGGAGGGGCGCGTGATCCGCGTCGCGTCGCCATCGTCGGCAGCGATCTGTTCGCGGAACCTCTCCGTCATCTATTCGCCGAACGGCGCTCGACCGTCGAGCGCATCGACCCGGCGGACCCCAACCTCGCGTCCAAAACAAAAACCGCGGACGTTCTCGTCATCGCGGTCGGAAAGCCAGGCCTCGTCGTCGGGTCCATGATCAAACCAGGCGCGATCGTCATTGACGTTGGCACCACGAAAGTCGGCCGCCGCGTCATCGGGGACGTGGATGCCGAGTCCGTCTCTCCCGTCGCCGGAGCGCTCAGTCCCGTCCCGGGAGGCGCCGGACCGATGACCGTCGCGATGCTGCTAGTGAATATCCTCAAGGCCGCGGAGCTG
>JAHFIS010000091.1 GCA_023246275.1 Candidatus Uhrbacteria bacterium | reverse complement strand
AACATTTTCCGCTTCACCCAGGCAGGTTCCGAGGTGTCCTCGCTGCTCGGACGCATGCCGTCCGCCGTGGGCTACCAGCCGAACCTCGCCACCGAGATGGGCGCGCTCCAGGAGCGCATCACGTCCACCAAGAAGGGCTCGATCACGTCCATCCAGGCCGTGTACGTCCCGGCCGACGACCTTACCGACCCGGCCCCGGCCACCACGTTCGGCCACCTCGACTCCACGGTGGTTCTCGCCCGCTCGCTCGCCGAGCTCGGCATCTACCCGGCGGTCGACCCGCTTGACTCGACGTCTACCATCCTCGACCCGCTCATCGTGGGCAAGGAGCATTACGACGTGGCGCGCGGCGTCCAGCTCGTTCTGCAGCGCTACAAGGACCTTCAGGACATCATCGCCATTCTCGGCATGGACGAGCTTTCCGACGATGACAAGCTGACGGTATCCCGCGCCCGCAAGATGCAGAAGTTCCTCTCCCAGCCGTTCGCCGTCGCCGAGCAGTTCACCGGCAGCCCGGGCAAGTACGTGAAGCTCGCCGACACCGTCCGCGGCTTCAAGGAAATCCTCGAGGGCAAGCACGACGACAAGCCGGAGCAGGCGTTCTACATGAAGGGGGGAATTGACGAGGTGGTCGCGTAACCGAGCGAATGGGGCCCCAGCTGCGGAACATCCTATCGTCCTCGCTGTCACGGCTGATGCCTCGCTCCGGGCGACAGGAGTCCTGTTCCTCCGCCTCCATTCGCCAAAAACTATGAAAATCTCACTCAAAATCGTGACTCCCGAACGCGTCGTCTACGAGGACAGCTCCGTCGACTCCGTCACCGCGATGACGGACTCTGGCGAGGTGACGATCCTGCCGGGCCATGTCCCGCTCGTGTCGAACCTTCGTTCCGGCGAAATGCGCCTCATAAAGGGCGGTGAAGAAATCCTCCTCGCGGCTTCGACGGGGTTCCTCCAGGTAAACGCGGGATCGCAGGTCGTGATCCTCGCCGACACCGCCGAGCGCGTCGAGGAGCTCGAGCTCGCCAAGATCGAGACCGCCAAGGAGCACGCCCAAAAGCTCATGCTCGAGAAGCACGTCGACGACGTCTCGTTCGCCCACGCCGCCGCGATGCTCGAGAGGGAGCTGGCGCGGTACAAGGTGGCGATGAAGAAGCGAAAGCATTAAAATACCCTTGTGAACATTGATGATCCCCGCCACTAAGTGGCGGGGATCATTTGTTTCGACCGTGCTATAATGCGGTCGCTATGTCCGACCTCCTCAAAAATCTCAACCCCGAGCAGTCTGCCGCCGTTACCCATCGTGACGGACCCTTGATGATCGTTGCCGGGGCAGGGACGGGGAAGACGACCGTGATTACGAAACGGATTGCGTACCTCATCGAACAGGGTCTGGCGAAGCCGGAGAATATCCTTGCGCTGACGTTTACGGACAAGGCGGCGGGCGAGATGGAGGAACGCGTCGACTGTCTGCTGCCGTACGGGTATTTGGAGCTGTCGATCTCGACCTTCCACGCGTTCTGCGAGAAGCTGTTGCGTGAATATGGCGTCGAAATTGGCCTGTCACGCGACTTCCACGTGTCGTCGGAGCTGGACGCGTGGCTGCTGGCTCGACGCAACTTGGAAAAGTTCGAACTCGACTATTACCGCCCGCTTGGGAATCCGACGAAATATCTCCGCGGTCTGCTGACGCATTTTTCTCGAGCCAAGGACGCGGCGATCGATCCGGCGGGATATCTTTCCCACGCTGACGGAAGCCGCGACGGACTCGAAGAGACCGACGAGGAAGCCGTCTCCGAATTGAAACGTCTTACCGAGCTCGCAAAAGGCTACGGGACCTACCAGTCAATTCTTCTCGAGAACGACACGCTCGACTTCGGCGACCTGCTGATGTACACGCTGAAGCTGCTCCGAGAACGTCCTCGGGTCCTCGAGGCTCTCCGGCGACGTTTTACCTACGTTCTCGTGGACGAGTTCCAAGACACGAACCTTACGCAGTATGAGATTGTCAAGCTGATCGCGTCTCCTCGCAACAATATTACGATCGTCGGAGACGACGACCAGGCGGTCTATTCTTGGCGCGGAGCCACGATCGAGAACATCCTGACGTTCCAGACGGACTATCCAAATGCGACAAAGATCGTCCTTACGCAGAACTATCGATCCGTCCAGAAGATCCTCGACCACGCGCACTCGTTTATCCAGGCGAACAACCCGCATCGCCTCGAGTCGATCGGAAACCTCGACAAGAAGCTTCTTTCGAATCGGACGGACGAGGGCGTCGTCGGCCATATCCACGTTCCGACGCTCGACGAGGAGACCGAGGCGGTCGCCCAGAAGATCCTCGACCTCCGCGTCGCGCATCCGGACATGTGCTGGAACGACGTGGCCATTTTGACGCGCTCGAACGACGCCGCCGTTCCGTTCCTGTCGACGATGGAACGCCACGGGATCCCGTACCAGTTCATGGCCCTGCGCGGACTCTACGCCAAGCCGATCGTCCTCGACCTCATGGCGTACCTCCGAGCCATCGCGACCCCGCACGACAGCCCGTCGTTCTATCGCGTTCTGATCCACCCGATGCATGAGATGCCGCACCTCGCCATCGCGGAATTGTCGCAGTTCGCGAACCGAAAAGGGAAGTCGTTGTTCGACGCGTGCACCATGATTTTGGAGCTGAACACGATAAGTAGTCATGTCGTCGAGACGGTTCAGAAGCTCCTCGCCGAGATCGAAACGTTTCGCGCGGCGGCTGCACACGGCAAGGTCTCGGAGCTCTTTGTCAAAGTCGCCCGCGACGCCGGGTTCGTCGCGTTCGCGAACGACCTTCCCGAGCAGGACAAGATGGACAACTTCCGATACCTCCAGCAGTTCTACGAACGCCTCAAGCGGTTCGAGGCATCGCACGACCATCCGATCCTGCGCAACTTCCTCGACGAGTTCCAACAGGAACTAGACGCGGGCGAGGAGGGCTCGCTCACGTTCGATCCCGACGTCGGTCCGGACATGGTTCGCGTGATGACGGTTCACGCCTCGAAGGGACTCGAGTTCCGCTTCGTGTTCGTGATCTCGATGATCGACCAGCGGTTTCCGTCCGTCGCTCGGGCCGAGGCGATTGCCTTGCCAACCGGATTGACGGGATCGTCGAAATCATCGAGCGGGGAAGACGACGACAAGCTCGCGCATCTCGAGGAGGAGCGACGATTGTTCTATGTCGCGATCACCCGCGCGAAAGAACATCTCTACCTCACGTCGGCCGACGATTACGGCGGAACGCGCAAGCGCAAGCTGTCGCGGTTTCTCACCGAACTTGGCTTTGACAAGCCCGCCGGCCGCGATGCGACCAAGGCCGACCCGTTCACCGACGACCCGTCCGTCCCGCCCCCCACGGCCGAGGCCCCGATCATTCATCTCCCAAAGCAATTTTCCTTCACTCAGCTCTCCGCCTTCAAAACCTGCCCGTTGCAATATAAATTCGCCCATGTCCTTAAGATCCCCGTCTTCGGAAAAGCGTCCTTTTCATTCGGAAAAACCATGCACGAAACGCTTCATCGCTATTTCGTTGAATGGATGGATCAAGTTTCCCCTCCTGATAGGCAGGAGGGGTCAGGGGTGGTCGACGCGATGCTTCCCGTGCCGTTCGACGCGATGGTCCGCCTGTTCGACGAGAACTGGCAGGACGACTGGTACGAAGACGATACTGAGCGCGAGAAGTTTCGACTGCAAGGCCGCGAGCAGCTCAAGGCATTCTTCGACTTCCTCAAGGATCATCCTCCCGCTCCCGCGTATCTCGAGCAGGACTTCACGCTCAAGTTCGGCGACACCATCCTCAAGGGACGCATCGACCGCATCGACACGGTCGCGGGCGGGGTCGAGATCATTGACTATAAGACGGGCACGCCGAAGGTCGACGGCAAGATCGACGCGTCCGACAAGGAACAGCTCTACCTCTACCAGATGGCCGCGCGCGACATCCTCGGCCTGAACGTCGTGAAGCTGACGTACCACTACCTCCAGGATAACTCGCAGGTCTCGTTCATTGGCGACGCGGACGACCTGCTCAACCTCCAGGAGAAAATCCTCGATCGCGTGGACGGAATCAAGAAGAGCTCGTTCATCGCGACGCCAGGATTCCACTGTCAGTTCTGCGACTTCAAGGATATCTGCGAATTCCGCGCAAAATAGCCGTATGGAA
>JAHFIS010000090.1 GCA_023246275.1 Candidatus Uhrbacteria bacterium | reverse complement strand
TTCGCGTTCGTCAGCGCGGTTCCGTCGGAGATGAGCGCGGAGAGCGACGACGCGATCGTGGCCTTGTACGCCTTCGTATCGTCAAGGGAAAGGTCGGTCGAATCCGAGACGGTCGCGTCAAGAACGCGCGCCGTCTGCAAGAGGGTCTCGGACGCGTCGCGGTACGATTGCTCGACGAGCGCGACGGCGGACGTGACGGACGCGTCGCTCGAGTCGTCCATCGCGAGGAACGCCGACTCCGCCGTATCGCGGCTCCGCGCGGCGGCGACGAACGCGTTCGTCGCGTCGAGGACGGTCTGCGACCCCTCGTTTCCGAGCATGTCCTCGAACGTCTGGTTGTACAGCGTGTTCTCAATTCCAAGAACGGTGTCCGCGTCGGCAAGCGCGTGCCGGACTTCCGCCACGGTCGACCGGGCCGACTCGACAAGGTCCTCGCGCGACGACGAGAGCGTCCGCGCCGTGTCCGTCTTTGCCTGCGCCAGCGACTGTTCCGCGCTCGTCACGGCCGCGGCCTGCACGGCCCGCGTCTGCGACTCGTCCGACTGCGCCGCGGACAAGGCCGCCTGCGCCACCGCCACATCGGCCTGCGCCACCGCGATTTCTTCCGACGAGACGCCAGCCAACTTCGCGTCGAGCTCGGCCTGCGCCCTCACGACGGAATCCCGCGCCTGCGATACCGCGGCAGAGAGGTCGTCGGCATTGAGCGAGGCAAGCGTCTCCCCCGTCACGACCGTGTCCCCGATCGCGACGGCCACCGAGTTTACGGTCCCGGATGCGTTGAACGCGAGGTCGACGTCGTTGATCGTCTCCACGGTCCCGGTTACCTCCACGGTCTGTGCCAGCGCCCCCTTCTCAACGCGTGCCGTCACCGCGACGGGAACCGGCGCCGGACGCGTGACGGAATATCCAATCCCCGCGGCGACCAAGAGAAAGACAACAAGAAAGACGAGGCGGGAACGTTTGATCATATCGAGGGAAATATACTGCGAAAACAGATTGGGGTCAACGCGATCCGCCCTCGCTCTAAAGGGAGCTTCGGAGGACAAGAGGGTTGAGAGATTAGCGGGGAAAGAGTAGGATTCGAATGATTCGCTATTTCGTCACCCCATTCTCACTTTTTTTCAAAAAAGCCCCCCTCATGCGTCCCCTGCTCGAAGCCACCTGCCTTCGCAAGCTCTACGGCCGCCAGCACGTGCTCGACGCCGTGTCTTTTGTCGTCTCGGAGGGCGCGCACATCGGGCTTGTCGGCCGCAACGGCGCGCGCAAGACAACGATGCTGAAGATCCTCGCGGGCGACGAGGAGGCGGATTCCGGCACGGTGAAGCTGATGCCATGGACGCGGCTCGGGGTTTTGCGACAGCACGAGATTTTGCCGGACGACGTGTCGACGCTCTCGTATCTCGCGTCGACGAGCAATCGTCCGGAGTGGGACTGCGCCAAGCTTGCGGCGCGGTTCGGGATCAAGGCGAAGGAGCTTGCGCTTCCGCCTGCGTCCCTGTCGGGCGGATACCAGATGCGCGTGAAGATCGTCGCGATGCTGCTGCAAAATCCGACGCTTCTTTTGCTCGACGAGCCGATGAACTATCTCGACCTTCCCACGCTCCTCCTGCTGGAGTCCTTTTTGCGCGAATATTCGGGCGCATTTTTGATGACGTCACACGACCGCGAGGCGATGCAGAATATCTGTACCGAGACGTGGGAGATCGCGAACGGCGCGCTCGCCGAGTTCCCGGGCGACCTCGAGACGTACCTCGACTGGAAGGACGAGCAGGCCGAATACGCGCGCCGCACCAACAAGCGCCTCCGACGCGAGATGTCCGACGCCCAGGCGTTCGCCGACCGGTTCCGCGCCAAGGCGTCGCTCGCCTCCCGCGCCCAGAGCAAGCTCCGCCACATCGCCAAGCTCCGCACCCAGCTCAAGAGCGTCGGCTCGAACCTCCCCACCGCCGCCTTCCGCATCCCCTGCCCGCCCGTCACATCCGGCCCGGCCGTACGCTGCGTCGACTTGTCGATCGGCTACGAGGGGTACGCGCCCGTCGCGACCGGGATCAACGTCGAGATCCAACGCGGGGCGAAGGTTGCCATCGTCGGCGAGAACGGACGCGGAAAGTCGACGTTTTTGAAAACCCTCGGCGGAATCCTCGATCCGATCGCCGGCGAGGTCAAATGGTGGCACCGCGCGAACATCGGGTATTTCTCCCAGCTCTCGGAAGACACGCTGTCGCCCGACGCGACCGTGCTCCAGGCGCTCACGCAGGCGGCCGGCGACGCCTCGGGCGAGCGCATCCTTGCCGCGGCCGGCGCGTTCCTGTTTCGCAACGACGACCTCGAGAAGACCTGCCGCGTCCTGTCCGGCGGAGAGCGCGCCCGCGTCCGCCTGGCCCGCCTCGTCCTTCGCGAGCACAGCGTCCTCATCCTAGACGAGCCCACCAACCACCTCGACGCCGAGACGGTCGAGGTGCTCGCCCGCGCCCTCAAGGAATATCCCGGAACGGTCATCCTCGTCTCCCACGCCCGCACGTTCATGAACGCGATCATCGACACGATCTTCGAGGTCCGCGACGGGATGGTCCGACATTACATCGGGACGTACGAGGAGTACGTGAACGACTTGACGGAGAAGGCGGAGGAAACGACGCACGCATCCGAAGGCACGACGACCACCCCTGACCCCTCCCCGTCCGACCGGTCTGTCGTCCGGGCGGGCTGCCTATCAGGAGGGGAAACGTCAAGGAAAGAACAGGCCGTTACGAACCGCGAGAACAAGCGCGTTCAGGTCCGCATCGAGGAAAGGATGAAGAAGCTCGACCGCGAGAAGAGCGACATCCTGGCGTTCTTCTTTGAGAACCCAACCGATTACTCACCGGAAAAGAACCGCCGCCTGGCCGAGCTCGAGGACGAGCTCGCGATTGCCGAGCGCGAGTGGCTGTCCTACGTATGATGCGAGTCGCGATTATCGGAGGGGGCGCGGCCGGGCTGATGGCCGCCGCGACGATTCACGAGGACGATCCGTCCGTCGAAATCTTTTTTATCGAGCGCAACGACGGGCTCGGCAAAAAGGTGATCATCTCGGGCGGCGGGCGATGCAACGTCACGACCGGAATCCCCGACGTGAAGACGATCCTCACGAAGTACCCGCGCGGCGGCAAGTTCCTCACCTCCGCCATGTACGCCTTCCCGCCCGAGGCGGTCGAGGCCTGGTTCGAGTCGCACGGCGTCCCGCTCAAGACGCAGGCAGACCTCCGCG
Organism: Candidatus Uhrbacteria bacterium; assembly: GCA_023246275.1. Taxonomy (GTDB): domain Bacteria; phylum Patescibacteriota; class Patescibacteriia; order UBA9934; family GWF2-40-263; genus YC12-FULL-57-11. Next base: position 1,032 of record JAHFIS010000090.1, on the reverse strand, counting down.
TGTTCCCCGTCTCCGACGACGGGCACGACATCGTCCGCGCCTTCGAGGAACTGTTCGCGCTGTCGAACGTTCACATTCTTTTGAAAACTTCCGCGACCCGCGTCGAGAAGCGCGGCGATGAATTTTTTGTCTTCACGAAGGAGTCGCCGGGGCCGATCGTCGCGGACAGACTGGTCCTCACGACCGGCGGACAAGCGTACCGTCACACGGGATCGACCGGCGACGGCTACGCGTTCGCCGTCGCGCTCGGCCACACGATCACGGCGCTCGCCCCGAGCCTCAACGCGTTCTTCACGTCCGAGACGTGGTCGAAGGAAATCTCCGGCCTCTCCTTCGAGCGCGCGACGATTACGGCGCGTCGCGACGGCAATCCAAAGTTCACGGGTCCATTTCTCTTCACCCACAAGGGCGTCAGCGGACCGGCGGTGTTCGCGCTCTCGTCGATCGTCGCGTTCGAGCCGTACGACGCGGCCAATCCGCTGGAGATCGCCATCGACCTGTTCCCCGATCTTACGACGGACGATCTCCGCGCAAAGGTCGAGGCCGTCGCGACGGCGAACGCAAACAAGCGGTTCGACAACGTCCTCGGACTTCTCATCCCGAAGTCGCTTGCCGACATTGTCGTCGACCAGCTCGGCATCTCAAAGACGAAGAGCGCGAACCAGGTCGCGAAGAAGGACATGGCCCGCGCGGCCGCCTGGCTGAAGGCGATCCCGCTCCACGTCGTCCAGCGTGGTGCCGGCGACGAGTTCGTGACCGCTGGCGGCGTCGAGCTCTCGGAGGTCGATCCGACCACGATGGAATCGCGCGTTTGCCCGGGACTGTTTTTCGCCGGGGAAATCTTGGACGTGGACGGCTTCACGGGCGGGTTCAACCTCCAGGCATCCTGGGCCGCCGGGCACCTCGCAGGAAAATCGATCACCCGTTGACAATCCGTCGTGTCTGACCTATCCTATCGGTGTCCAAGGCATGCGGCCGAAGACAATCAACCTCGATCCAGAGAGATCACACTTGCAACCCTCCGCCGACCCC
>JAHFIS010000008.1 GCA_023246275.1 Candidatus Uhrbacteria bacterium | reverse complement strand
GCGGGTCAGCCGAAAAGATAGAGCGCGGTGGTAAAAAACCGACCGCGCGAGAGGTCGCGGCTGGCGGACAGCGCGTCGATCCCCCGTTTCCCGTCGAGGAGGAACGCCTGCTGGGCGAAGCCGAACCAGACGAGGAAGACGAGGCCCGGGACGACGAGCAGGAGGATTCCTCCCGCGACGACGAGCGCCTGCAGGATGCCGACCCACGCGAACGACCCGAGGACCGAGAGCGCGTAGAGGGGAACGACGTTCGTGTCCGGTTCCTTCTTGTCCAGCAGCTGCGCGGCGAGGATCGTGGTGATCACGGTGATCCAAAACCAAAGGAACCCGTCGGCGAGCTGCGCCACGATCCCCAGTCCCATCCGGACGTTCTCGTTCGGTACCATCGTCGTGAGGACGAAGGCGGCGTAGGAGAGCAGGAGCCAGGAGGCATATCCGACAAAGAGCTTCGCGTGGGTTCGGTACAGCAGAATGGATGCGCGCAGAATGCCGGAGACGGGGGTCATAAAACCCTATTTCTTTAACGATTGATAAAGCATGATGTCCGCCGCGACGACGAGCGAGGTGATGAGGGCGGCCACGACCGTGGAAAGGACGGACATGAACACGGTGGAGATGCGGAGCTGGATGTCGAGGCTGAGCCCGGAGAAGGCGTTGCTTACGAAGGAATACACGAATTGCGCCAGCGCCATGACCAGGACGCCCACGAGCACGAAGACGAGCTTCGGGATGGCAAGGCGCAGCAGGACTCCCCAGAACCTGCCCTCGACGAGCTTGCGCGCCGCGGTGAGCGAGGGCTTTCCCCGGACGTCGTCCATGAGCAGGGCGAACGGGGCGAAGTAGTAGTGGACGGACCAGCGGACGCCGAGGACCAGGGCGACAATCACGCCCGCGATGAGCGCGACCGTCGCGACGATCGAGAGGAAGCCCATCTTCGTGTAGGTGGCGAGAAGCGACAGGGCGAGCGACGGGCCGAAGCCGATGACGACGACGGCCATGAGGATGAGGAAGATGAGCGCGGACACGGCGAGCGTCGGCAGGAAATATTTTTTTCCGTCCGCGATCGCCTCGTGGATCCCGCTTCGCCTGCCCGAGAGCTGGGAGCGCACGAGGCGGACGAGGGCGATGAAGATCCAGAGGCCGAGCAGCGGCCCGAGGACCCAGTTCGAAAACGCGTACATGACCACGCCCGCGGATTCCGGGCCGGTGAGCGTCGCGCCGTCCGCAAGCAGCCGAGACGCGGCCGGATACAGCGCGAGCGTCGCCACGTTGAATGCCGCGACGACGAGGATGCACGCGGACAGGCTCATAAGGCTGGCAAATTCCTTGTGGTAGTGCTCCCAGGAGCGGTCGATCAGTTCTCCGATGGTGATGAGGGCCATAGTGATGAGGTAAGGGTCAAAGGGACTAGCAGGTTTTTAGGATGGACTCGATAAGCCGCCTGGCCTTTCCGATCATCTCGTCCATCGGCACGTCCGTGTTGAACGCGTGGACGGTCGTCCCAAGCCGGTGAAAGAGGAATGAGAACCAGTGGGATCGGAACCGCTTGGTAACCCGTCGGAGGAAGGCCAGGTCCGCGAACACCCCCTTCGATTCCTCGTCGCGCTTCTTGATGCGCTCGATGGCGACGGCGGGGTCGAGGTCCGTGACGATGAGCGCGTCGGGCGGATGCCTGAGCGCGAGGGCGTTTCCCGGGAGCTTGACCAGCCTTCGGAGCGAGATGCCGCCGGGCATGACGGGCTGGTAGACGATCGACGTGCACACGCCGCGGTCCTGGAACACCGTCTTGCCGGCCGCGAGCGCCGGGATGATCAGGCGCTTGTACATGATCTCGCGGTCGAGCGCGAACGCGTGCGCGAGCGACTCGCCGTTGTACGGAAGGTCGGTCCGCGAAAGCTCGAACCGGATGGCCGCGCCGACCCACTGCCGCGTCGGCTCGTAGGTGAAGAACACGTCGTGGTCCCGCACCTCGTCGAACGTGGGCGGATCCGCGTGCGATTTCGTCCATTCGCGCATGTCGAACACCTTGTGCCCGCAGTCCTTCGACCAGCTCTCCGCGGCCCGAAGCAGGGTCGATTTCCCGCTCCCCGCGATGCCGTCGATCATGATGAAGCGTCCGGGTCGATCCATACCGCGATTATAGCAGATTATCCGGTCGTTCCATATCCTCCCCGGTCCGGGGCGGAAAGCGTTTCGACGTCGTGAAATGCCGCGCGGACGATGGGGACGAACAGCCCTTGCGCGATCCGTTCGCCACGTTCGACGGTATAGGCGGCCGGCCCTTCGTTCCGGACCGAAAGGAGGAGCTGGTCGTTCGGCCCGCAGTAGTCCTGGTCGATCACCGCGATCCCGTTCGCGAGCGTGATCTGCTTCTTGGCATTGGAGGACCGGCCGGCCAGAATCAGGCCGTATCCAGGCGGGGTACAGACGACCAGGCCGGTCGAAATGAAAGCCGTTTCGCCCGGCAGGATCGTTTTTTCCTCGGAAACCGCGATGTCGAACGCGATCGCGCCCATCGTCTTGTATTCGGGAACCGGGACGTCCGGGCCCAGCCGCTTGATATTCACAGGGATGTCCATAACGGGGATATCTTAGCCCAGATCGGGTCGTTTGGAAACCCGGGATTTGTCTGGTAGGATGGGGACGTTATGACCACCTTCGACCGTCTCTATCTCGACACCGTCGGCCGAATTTACCGGGAGGGAGAAACCGTCCAAAGCGAGCGGACGGGGATCTCGACGCGGGCGATCCCGGGGGTGACCTACGAGATCGAGCCATCGCGGGGTTTTCCGCTTCTGACCGTCCGCAAGATGTTCCCGAAGTTCTTCTGCGCCGAGACCGTCTGGTTCATTGCCGGCCACAAGCATGCGGGATTCCTCCAGCAGTTCACGAAGGGCTGGGACTCGTTCCTGGAAGACGATGGCACCATCGAGACTGCATACGGCTACCGCTGGCGCCACCACTTCGGCCGCGACCAGCTCCTCGACCTCGTCGAGCATCTTCGCGAGGAACCGAGCAGCCGGCAGGGAGTCGTCATGATGTGGGACCCGTCGAGCGACGGCCTGCGCGCTCCCAAAAAGAAGAACGTCCCGTGCCCGTTCACCTGGACGGCAAACATTATCGGCGGAAAGCTCAACCTTCACATGATCATGCGCTCGAACGACATGGTGCTCGGCAATCCGAACGATACGGCGGATTTCGCGCTGCTGCAGGCGATGATCGCGCAGGAGCTGAGCGTCGCGGTCGGCAAGCTGACCATCTCGATCTCCCACGCCCATATCTACGAGAACCAGTTCGACGCGGTCCGCGACATTCTCGGAAGGGAAGTCGTCGCGCATCCCGAGATCGAGTGCCGACTTCCGGAAAACTCGTTCCGCCGAGCCCTCGAGGCGGACGCGTCGCTCGTCACCGAGCTCGTCGACATGTTCCAGTCTCAATACCAGCCGGGCGCCCCGATGATGAAAGTTCAAATCGCCGTATGAAAATAACGCTCATCGCCGCCATCTCCGCGGACGGAAAGATCGCGCAGTCGACGGGCCAGTCCTCGCTCGACTGGACGTCGAAGGAAGATACGAGGTTCTTCGTCGAGAAGACGAAGGAAATCGGGACGGTCGTGATGGGGCGCAAGACGTTTGAGACGATCGGCAAGGCATTGCCGGGTCGGAGGACGATCGTGCTGTCGTCGACGGGAGGTTCGAAGGCCGAGAGGTTCGAAGGCCGAGAGGGGGTCGAATGGACGAGGGAAACGCCGTCCGAACTCGTCGCGCGATTGGAATCTGAGGGAGTCACGGGCCTCGCGGTCTGCGGCGGCGCGACGGTTTACTCCCAGTTCCTCGAAGCCGGCCTCGTGAACGAGCTCTTCCTAACCGTCGAGCCGGTCCTGTTCGGCGACGGCGTTCCGCTTGGGGAGGGGTTTGGAAGAGTCGATTTGAAGCTGGTCGAGTCGAGGTCGCTCGGGGCAGGGGTCCTCTTGCATTTTGCACGCTAGGAATATGTTCGAATCATTCGACGCAATGTCAGGCAGGGAAGCCGAAGCGAGGAAGGAGGCGGTCGTCGCGGAGAACGTGCGACGGATGGACACGGAGATGATGCGGCTGCTGAACGGGGAGTCGATCGGCGGGAACGCCGGGTCGGTAATGGTCAGCGGGAAGGAATATCCCGCCGCCGGCGCGAACGCGATGGTGGAGCGCCATACCGGAAAGATCGTCGCGTTCGGGAACACCCTTCCTCCCCCGAAGCGTGAAACGGAGGCCCCGATCATCTTCCGCGTGGCGTTCGACCGGTATCGCGAGGACGGGTTCTTCCGGATCACGGACGTGCATCCCGGATCTCGGCGGGCCGCTACAATTCCCGGGACGCATCGCGACGACGTCCTCGACGGCCACGCCGTCGACGTCCTCCAGCGTTCAATTGACCGGTGGAACGCCGAGCACGAGGAAGACATAACTCAACCGTGATCCGACCTATGCCCGACTATCCCTACATGCCGCCCGACCGGCACCTCAAGTACGCGCCGCACGACGATCCGTTCATGCTCGCGGCGGCCGAGGCTCGCAGCGAGCGGTCCGGGGATCCGACGTACCCGGTTGGCGTCGCGGTCGTTCGCGACGGGGAGATTTTGCTGACCGTCGGGAACGGATTCAACCTTGGGAAGCAGGTGCACGTCTGTCCGCGGATCGTCCTTGAGTGCCCGACCGGGACGGGATACGACCTGTGCAAGCTGCACGACTCGCCGGGGCACGCGGAGGCGATGGCCGTGAAGGTGGCGGCGGAGAACGGAATCGATATCGTTGGCGCGGACGTTTACCTGTACGGCCACTGGTGGGCCTGCGAACCGTGCTGGAACGCGCTCATTGCCGCTGGAATCAACGACGTGTACGTCACGGTGGACGCGCACGACCGGTTCAGCCGCGACAAGGTGTACGCGGAAACCCTGAAGCCGTCCGTCTCAACCGTAAAGATCGAGGGCGCCGACGACCATTTGGCCGCGGGGCTCCAGAAGGTGATCGAGGACCTGGGCTGCGAGGTGACCGAGAACGCCGCCGCGCACGTCCGCGCCGTCTGTTCCGGGAGCCGCGTCACGATCCACTTGCCGACCCACGAGGATCCCGTGTACCATATCGACTGTGAGGAACACGACCTGGTGTGCCGTCAATTTAAGAACGTGTTGCGACAACTGTGAGCCGTTTCTCCGATCATCCATCGGCGAGAAAGATAACCGCGATCGGCATCGTGGTTATTTTTTTGCAGACGATTAACTAAGACCGCACAAGAATCCATATGACAAAGATTTCGCACGCGCTGTACAGGGGATTGCTGCTCCTTGGAATCGTCTCGCTCGTCGCCGGATCGTCGCCGGCCCTTGTCTCTGCCCGCGTCAACGACGGGGTTGGGAATCGTCCTCACTCGTCAATGGCCAAGCCGCGCCAGGAATCTCCGAAGAAGAATTACGTCGACGGCGAGGTCCTCGTGAAGTTCAAGGACCGGTCGATCAACCTGAAAAATCGAACGGGCAGGATTCAGGCGCTTCGGTTCGCGGAATCGAGGAATTTGGACAAGAAGGAGGACGTCGCAAAAAAGAACATCTCGCTGCTGTCGGCGCGCAAGGACGCGAAGGGCCGCAAGGAATCCGTCGAGAGCATGGTCGCCCGGCTGCGAAACGACCCGAGCGTCGAGTACGTCCAGCCGAATTTCCAGTACGAAACGCAGGGGATCTCATCGAACGATCCGTCGCGCGGCGAGCTTTGGGGTTTGGACAACGTCGGGCAGACGGTGAACGGGACCGAAGGGACGCCGGACGCGGACATCGACGCGCCCGAGGCGTGGGCGGTCAACGAGGGAACGAACGCGGACGTCATCGTCGCCGTGATCGACACGGGCGTTGCGTACGACCACCCGGACCTTGCCGCGAACATGTGGGACGGGACGGAGTGCGTCGACGACGTGAACGCGGCGCTTGGCGCGTGCAACCACGGCTACGACTTCGAAGACGAGGACAAGACGCCGCTGCCGACCACGAGCACGCACGGAACGCACGTTGCCGGTACGATCGCCGCCGCGAAAAACAACGCCGAGGGGATCGTAGGCGTGGCTCCGCACGCGAAGATCATGGCGCTGAAGTCGTCGCTTACCACGGCCGAGATCGTCCGCGCGATCGGCTTCGCGGCGTACAACGGCGCGACGGTGATCAACGCGAGCTGGGGCGGGGCCGCGGATTCCTGCGACGGCGCGTACGACGAGGCTCTGTACGCGGCGATCCAGGGGTTTCCAGGGTTGTTCGTCGCTGCAGCGGGAAATGACGCGACCGAGCACGACGGCTCCTCGTATGTCGATCTCCCGTCGGACTACGGGCATGCGACGGACTGCTGGGACGGCCTCGCGAACGTCATTTCCGTCGCCGCTACCGACGCGTCGGACGGGCTTGCGTGGTTTTCGGACTACGGATCCGGGTACGTCGATGTCGGCGCGCCGGGAACGGACGTCTATAGCAGCGTCGTTGACGACTCGGGAACGGACGTCGCGTTTGAGGCGTTCGACGGGGTCGTCGCGCCGGCCCTGCCGGACGGATGGGCGGCCGGGGGCACGGATGCCAATTGGGGAACGTTCGACGCGACGGAAACGCTCGGCGCGGACTGGGCGAACGTGCTGTACGGCGACCTCGCGTTCCCGTACGCCGAAACCGCGGACACGACCGTTCGGTCGACGGCGTACGACCTGGGAGGGGTCGCGACGACGATGGGCTTTCTGACCGTGTGCGACACGGAGTATGTCACGGACAGCTGGGCGGACTACATGGCCCTCGAGTTCAGCGCGGACGGCGGGGAGACCTTCGACGAGATCGTTCGCTGGGACGAGGCGGTATTCGACGAGGATTCCGACCCGTCCGGCTCGACGTCCGCCTACTTCTCCTTCGACCTGCCCGCGGAATACCTGACGAGCAACTTCGTCTTCCGATACCGCTGGGTCGCGAACGGAAACGCGGACGTCGGCGGCGGGAACGGCTGCCTGGTCGATGACGTCCAGCTTCACTCGTATCCGGACAAGGACGGCTCGGACGGGCTGTACGACTGGTTCGACGGGACGTCGATGGCAACGCCGCACGTGGCGGGCCTCGCGGCGCTGATCGAGGGATACGAGCCGAGTCTCTCGGCTTCGCAGGTAAAAAATATCATCATGACGTCGGGCGACCCGATCGACGCGCTCGACGGGATTACGACGACGGGGAAGCGGATCAACGCGAACAACGCGCTTCTGTCCGTCGGCGACGCGATTCTCGTCGCGGCGGACAAGGACGCGCTGACGGACGCGGACATTCTCGGGGAGAATGCCGACCTGGCAGACGTGACCGACGCGCTGACGAATCCTCTCCCGTCGGTCGGCTCCGTGAACGCGTCGACGGTCACCTGGTCGTCGAGCGACGCGGACGTGGTTTCCGACGATGGCCAGACGGTCGTCCGCCCGGCGTTCGCGGACGGCGGCGCGACGGTAACGATGACCGCGACGATCACGAACGGCCTCGCGTCCGACACGAAGGACTTCGTCCTCACCGTGCTTGCGCTTCCGGCCAGCACGGTCGCGACGATCTCGTCGGAAGTCTATGCGGTCAGCGCGGGAGGCACGGACAGCGAGACGATTACGAACGTTCCGCCCGGCACGTCGAAGGACGACTTTCTCGCCGCGCTGACGATGGACGAGCCGCATCAGAACTGGCTCGAGGATTTCCTCTCCGACCCCGTCGTGACCGGCGACTGGCTGGCCGTGTTCGCGGAGGACGGCGAAACGCTGGTCAATTACACGGTGACGACGATCCCGACCTCCGACAAGGCGATCGAGTCGTTCGACTTCGACGACCTCGACGTCACGGGCCACGTGCACGAGGACGCCAAGACGATCTCGCTCCGCGTCCCATACGGCACGGACGTGACGGATCTCGTTCCGACCATCGTGACGACGGGATGGTTCACCGTTCCGTCGACGGGCGACGCCCAAGACTTTACCAATCCCGTGACGTACACGGTGTTCGCGGAGGACGAGTCGACGGTCGATTACGTCGTGACCGTCACGGTCGCCGCGCGCCGCAGCAGCGGCGGCGGGGGAGGCAGTGGCGGCGGCAGTTCGGCCGCGACGTCGTCGGCTGCTCCGGCTTCGGGGACTTCCTCGTCCGGTGCGGGAACGGTTCCGGTCGTCACGACCCTTTCTCCGGAACGCATAGCCGAGAACGGAATCTCGCTCGACTCGGAAGGCCGCCATGTCGCCCCCACGACGTCGTCCGTTGGCGTCTCTCCGTTCAGCCAGGCGTCCCAGTCGGTTTCCGCGGTAGAGCCCGGCTGGCTGATCCGATCGTCCGGCAGCGGCAGCGTGTACTACGTCGGTTCGGACGGGAAGCGCCACGTCTTCTGGAACGCGCAGACTTTCTTCACCTGGACGGACTCGTGGTCCAACGTGGTGTGGGTCACCGACGCCACTCTGCCGACCCTTGCCCTCGGCTCCCCGATGCTTCCGAAGCCGGGCGTCGTGCTCGTGAAGATCGTCAGCGACCCGAACGTCTACCTCGTGGAAGCGGACGCGAACGGAACCTTCCTCCTCCGGCACATCGTCTCGGAATCCGTCGCGACGGAAATGTTCGGCGCGGCCTGGGCCGACGACGTCATCGACCTCGAGCCCACCCTCTTCGCCCACTACGAGCGCGGCGATGACGTGACGGCCCCGGAACCGGTCGACCTGTCGTCGGTTCGGACGCGGGCGCAGATCGCCGCCGCGCAATAAAAATACCCTGTCGTTGAAAACGGCAGGGTCAGGGCATCTTCTTCGTCGATTCGACTCGCGCAAGCCTCAGACCGCGGCTTCCTTCGAGGAATCGCCATTCGACCGTGTCGCCGGCGTTCCATGCCTGGCGACCAACCGGAGTCGTGAGGATGAGCGTCGGCTTTCCGCCCCGCGTGGTCACGCGGACCACCCCGGACACGGCGTCGGCGCGTCGCGGATGGAGCGTTGTGCGCAGCCACGGCCTTGCCCTGGCGTATCCCTGGACGCGCCGGTGCAACGTGCTGCGAGACAGTCCGAGTCGCGCCGCCGCCTCGCTCACCTCCATCCGGTCGATCCGGACCAGGCGGTACGCCATCGCCTCGACGTCGTTCGGGTCTGGGTCCAGGTGCGTCCCTTCCTCCCGATACAGCAGGATTTCGTTGTCATGCACGTGCCATGAGATCTGGTCTCCCGGCGACCATCCCGCGCGGTCTATGGGACAGCGCGACAGGATCAGCCGCGACCCCGCGTCCGGCCGCGGCTGGACCGTTACCTTCCCGGCGCTGCGCGTTCGTTCCGCTGCGTCGTCGAGCGTGCGCCGATACCGGTCGACGGCCTGACGCAGCGCGGACAGGCTCTGGTATCGAAATTGGCGACGCACGGATTCCGTGTCCGCGCCGTTCCGTAGCAATTCCCACGCCGCCGCGGGCCGACGCGCCAGGCGCTCCTTCGTTTCCGGGGGATATCCCATGCGAAAGTCTCCGGCAGGTTTATAAACCAAAAGGGACTGACGCGTCAATCCCTTGGTCGGTCGTCGCGATCAGATCCCGAACCGCTTTTTCATCTCGTCCAGCCTGCCCTCGACGAGCAGAGCCCGCTCGTCGTCCTTGTCGAGACGGTACGCGCCGTCGCTTTCCGAATACTTCGCCGCGCTCATCCCGTGGAGGTTCGCTTCCTCGATCGTCAGCGGACTCTTCAGCTCCTCGAAGATCACCTGGCAGACGCGTTCGCCCGGATACACGCGGATCACCTGGTTGCCCGCCTCGTTTTTCATGGGAAAGATGAGGTTGCCCTTGTATCCCACGTCGATGATTCCGGAGAGAGACAGGTCGATGCCACGGCGGTTCGTCGAGGTGCGCGGGAACAAAATCGCCATCAGGTTCGGCGCGTTCAGCTCGATGCGCTCGAGGCTGGTGCCGATGACGAACTCGTTCGGGAGGAGATCGAAGAACTGCCCGGGCTGGAGGATCACCTCGTCGAACTGCTCCGGATGGGCGTCGGCGTCGTCGATGGACACCTTGATGGCGCGACGGCCCTTGTCGTCGAACGTCCAGTTGCGCGGAATGAGGAACTTGTACCCGAGCCGCAGGTCGATCGCATGCGGCTGCAGCTGAAACCGGTCGATCTCCGGCGAGAACCGGATTCCGCCCGAGGCGATCTGCGCGAGGATGTCTTGGCGGGAGAGGATCATAGGAGATTCGCGTTAGCCGAAGATGGCGGTCTCGGGGACGCCCAGGTCGTACATGGTGAGGGCGAGCCGGTTGAGCAGGACGGCTGCCTCGAGGCGAACGGACCCCAGGAGCGTATCGGCGCCGGGATGCCGGACCGTCGCGTCCTTCCAGAGGACCTCGAGGAGTGCCATGTCGTCGAGGAGGTTTTCCATCCGGTTCGCGCCGAACTGCTCCACGATCCGTACCATGGTTCCCGACGTGATCCACGCGTACATCTGCTGCTCGAAGTAATAGATTTCGCCGCGCGGATATTCCCAGTCGTCCTTGCCGTACAGCTCGACGAAGTCGCGTCGTTTCCGCGCCAGGCGCTCGAGCGACGCGCGCAACCCTTCGACCGCTCCGGGCCGAAAGTAATTCCAAAGGTTGTTCGTGTCCTCCAGGGACGGCACATGGTCCGGAGCCGGATTGCGGAGCCCGGCTACCCAGTTGCGCTCCCATTCCGTGTGCGGCCGCCTTGCGAGATCTTCGGGCGTCTCCGTCGCGGGAGGAAGGGAATCCACCGGAATGTCCGTCTCAAGCCGGAGCCCAAGATCCAGCTCAAAGTGCTCGTCGACGGCCTTGCTTCGGGCAAGGGGCTTGGGCGCCATGTCCATCGGTCCTGGTCCGCGTTCTGTCGCCATACGGAAAGAGTTCGTTGAATCGAAAACACCCGTAGCATACCGCCGCGGGTGTTTGTTGCCAACTACGAGTTGAGGTCGACCTTCACGGCCGGGCCCATCGTGGTCGCGAGCGTCGCGCTTCGGAAGTAGATCCCCTTGGAGGACGCCGGCTTCATCTTGCGGAGCTGGTCGATAAACGGGGCGAGGTTCTCCTTGAGCTGGGCTTCCGTCATCGACACGCGGCCCACGAGCTGGTGGACGTTGGCGGTGTTGTCGTTCTTGAAGCTCTGCTTTCCGGCCTTCTGCTCGGCGATCATCTTGGTGACGTTCGGTCCGACGGTGTCGTTCTTCGGGTTCGGCATGAGGCCCTTCGGTCCGAGGAGCTTCGCGAGCTTGGCGATCTTCGGCATCATGGCCGGCGTGGCGATGGCCACGTCGAAGCTGATGATGCCCTTGGTCGCGATCTCGTTGATGAGGTCCTCGCCTCCCACGATGTCGGCGCCCGCGGCCTTTGCCTCGGCCTCCTTGGCGGCCTCCACGAACACGGCGACGCGCTTGCTCTTTCCGACTCCGTGCGGGAACGCGATCGTTCCGCGCACCTGCTGGTCGCCCTTGCTCGGGTCGATGCCGAGGTTCACGTGCAGCTCGACGCCCTCGTCGAAGCCGGCCTTCGGGAAGCTCTTGAGCAGCGCGATTCCTTCGGTGATCGTGTAAACCTTCTTGTCCGTGACGAGCTTCTTGGCCTCCGCAAAGCGCTTTCCTGCCATATGGTTTGGGTGGTGGTAACGGCTTTCGCCTCCCACGATCAGGTTAGTGTTAAGACTTTTTTTCTTTCT
>JAHFIS010000089.1 GCA_023246275.1 Candidatus Uhrbacteria bacterium | reverse complement strand
GCGCGGCCCGACATGTTCGCCCCGGAGAAATGAACGGCGTGTTCCGTATCCGCCTTCCTGCCCGCACGAACCGCGTCGCCGGCCTTCAGCCGGTCGGTCAGCCACTGGTACTCGGAAAACATGGTCGCCACCGACGCCATGTCCCGAAACAATGCCTTCATCTCGTCGGTCATCTCGAACTCGATCCTGCCGGAGACCCCGACCAGTTCCGGGTCCGCGCCGTACGCGCGAATCAGGCTTGCGACATAATCGGGCGGAAACCGCACGTCCGCGTCGGACTGGGCAACGATCCCGTTTCGCTTCTGCTTGAAAAACCGCTCGACGGCCTCGGCCGCGCCGCGGTTGCGCGCGCCGCCGACGTTCGCCGCGGACGGCGGCAGCGTCTTTCCGTCGCTCGCCTTGTCCACGGCAAACACCCGAATTCCGCGCGAGCGAATCTCCTCGATCTGCCCGCGCTCCTCGTCACTTGCGTCCGTCGGAATCTCCCCTCCCGACAGGGCCCGAACGATACCGAGCGTCTGCTGGTTCTGGTACGTTCCCATCAGGTACAGGTCGCGCTTGCGTTCCCATTCCAAAAGCGACATGTCCGCGGCACGAACGGGTTCTGACGGCGGGTTGTTCACGACGATAATCACCTCGAACTGCTCGGGACGAATTCCCTCCTGTCGCGCGAGCGACAAAAGCGGACGGAATATTCCCTCGCGCTCCGCGTATGCCGGAATGACGACGGACACCTCGCATTTCGGATCCATCGGCGTCGCGACGCGCTCCTCGCCGGCAAGCGACTCGCGCAAATATTCCGCAATCGCCTTCTGGCGTTCCATCTCCAGCGCCGCCTGCTCTCTCGGGCCAAGGATTTCCGACATACTAGTTTACAAACCAAAATGGCTGGTAATATCTCACCAACAGCCACATCCCGCCGCCAAGAATCATGTGCGACGCCAGCATCTCCATCCACACTCGCCTCCCCTCGCGGCGGCCGAACAGGCCGAGGCCGAGCGCCGGAAAGATCGTCGTTCCCGTCACGATCCAGCTGCCGAAGGCGAAGATGAGAAGCGACGCGACCGAGTACGGTGAGTGCGTGAACACGAGCCATCCGTTCTTGACGAACGCGACATAGACAAGTCCGAACAATGAGCCGATGACGAGGTGAATGAGAAGCGCCACGAGAAAGACCTCGTGCTTCTCCAGCTTCTTTCCCCACATGGACTTCACGTCGAAGTACAGCGCGTTCGGCAGCTTGAACCGGTTGATCGTCTCGAGGACGATCGCGGGAATCGAGAAGGCGAACGCCGTGAGCCCGCCGATAGCCGTGCCGAGGATATAGTCGTTCATAATGGATACGTCACGATCATCACCTTCTTTCCGTTCTCCACGTCTCCCCCGTTCCAATCGTGCGCCGCCGCCATCACCGTGTCAATCGAGTAGACGTAGGCCTCGCCACGTCGCGTGCCCGGGTCGTTCGTGACGAACTGGGTATCGGCATACCCGCGGATCACGACCATGTGGTACGGCGGGCCGTCGCCGGTGAAGTTGGGGTTGTGAAGCATGCGCCCGGCGGTGGGGACGATGACCGGGTGGCCGGAGGCGACGAAGGCCTTGATCTGGTCGGCGGTCGGATCGTCGAGCAGATCGACGCGCGAATAGCCGTACGCGAGCTTCGCCAGCCGTGCCGTCTCGTCCGCGGTCGTGTCCTTGTAATAGCCGAACGTCGCGTTCTCGATCGCGACGAGGCGCTGCAATTCCGCCTCCGCGACCGTCGGGTCGACCTTCCCGGTGACGCCCTCGTAAAACGACGCGACCATGTAGATCGCCGCCTCCTCGCACGTTTCCTCATGCACGGCATCCCAGTTGGAAAACGGGGCCTGGGAGGTGAACGGGACCGCGAGGTTGAAGGACGAGGGGATCGATCCGTCCTTCGCTCCTGGAGCCGGAGCTTCGGAGGACAAGGGGTTCGGAGGCGGAAGGGACGCGACGGTGTCATTGCGAGGAGCCGCAGGCGACGCGGCAATCTTTTCGTCGACGGGGATTGCCTCGTCGATGACGCTTCTCTCAATGACAGGCTGTCCGACGACGGGAACGGCCGCGGCCGTCTCTTTGTACGCCATTGCCGCCGGCAGCTCCGGCGCCGCCGACTCCCCGATCAGGTCGCCAATCCGAACCCGCTGCGTGTAAAACGCCGCCGCGATCGCGACAAGAAAGATGACCAGGCCGACGCAGTTGCGAATCGGGCGCCTCATACGCTAGGAGGATTGGACGCATCGGTCGCCGTTCTTCGGGCACTCATATCCATTGGGGCACTGCGCGTCGGAGTCGCAGGCGCACCACGCGGCCTTCGCGTCGTTGCACGACATCCCGCCGTTGTCATCCGCGAAGAAGCATGGCACGCCGAAGCCGCACACGTCGCGCACGTTCGGATCCTGGACGCACTGGCTCACGCGCTCCCATTTCGGAGTCCCGCCCGCCGCCTTGCATGCCGCCCAGTCCGGCCCGTAGGCGGCCTGGTCTCGGGCAACCGGAAGGTCTTCCACGTTCACGACCGGAAGATGCTTCGCGGGCTGGCGCAGCGCGAACGAGGCGACCCCGACGACAAGCGACAGCGCCACGACGAAGAAGACCAGGATGTTTCGCTCGGAGGATTCCATAGGGTTACGGGGCGACGGCCTTCATCGGCGGCTGGTCCATCGGAACGGCCTGGACCGGCGCGGGCTTTCCGTAGCCCGGCTGGTACATCATCCTTCCGTGCGGCGGAACGCGCGACGCGAACACGGCCGCGACGGTCAGCGCGAACAGGAAGACGAACAGGAGGGCGACGATGAGCTTTTCGTGTTTCATATTACGTATGTTTCACCAGCCAGTCCTTCACGACCCGGGTGGCCCGGACGTCATCCTCGTTGTAATCCAGAATCTTGTCGAGCGTCTTCTTGTCGCCGGTCCGCATCCACTCCTCGAACCACAGCACCGAGTTCGCGCCCGACGCGTCGTCGCTGCGCCAGTGGAACCCGACGTAGGCGGCGATGTCCTTGAGCGAGTAGAAGGTGAGCGGGAACACGACCGAGCGGCGGATGACCTCGATCACGTCGATCATGTTCGTGCGCAGCGCGTCGCGGACCAGGTCGGAGCAGCCGTACTTCGCGGCGAAGCGGTTCACCACGTCGGTCTCGAAGTGCCCGTAGTGGTACATCGGTACGTCAAGGTGGCTTTCCACGAATGCGACGAACCCCTTCCACATGGCCGCCTCGTCCTCCGGCTTCCTCGCCAGGAACGGCGAGTATTTCTCCTTCCCCTTCTGGACGACGATCACGCCGAACAGATAGTCGAAGTCGCGCAGCGGGTTTGACTCGATGTCGAAGAAGATCTCGATGGACGACTCGGGAAACTCGACGGACTTGCGCACGATGTGGTGGTTGTCGCGGATGGCAATGGCCTGATCGCGCATCATCTCGAGGCGGCCGGCCTGCAGGTCGGGACACAGGCGGCGGAGGTCGTGAACCGACTTCGAGGCGAGCGCGTCGATCGTCTCGATCCTCGCGTCCTTCAGCCGCAGCACCTCCTCGTTCCACACGCGGTTGAGCGCCGACAGCTCGTTGCACGCGTTCGATTCCTTCACGCACTCCGAGAACCACGGCGACTGCTTGCACGCGCCCGTGACGAAATGGACGGGGCGCTTCCCCGCCACGATCCCCTCGATGTCGTCGAGCGCCAGCTTGTACCGCGCCTCGAACGCCTCGATCTCGTACGGCAGCGTCGTCCCGTCGGGCGTGATCACGTATCCGCGCACCGGCTTCGTCCCCTGGATTCTCGCGAGCAGCTCGGCGTAGAAGCATCCCTGGAACGCGTACTCGTCGCGCACTTCCCTCCCGCGCTTGATGTCCGCCGCGACGTAATAATAGTCGCCAAGCGCCGACGAGCCTTCCACGCGTTCCAGAACGTCGGGATGCCCGACCCAGTGCCGGTCAACGAGAACCCCCTGGTAGATCGTCGTCCGCCCCTCGCGCATAAACGCAAGCGTCTGACGGAACGCGTCGTCCGGATCCTCTGCCGTCACCTCGGCCACGTCCACGCGGTCGGAGATCGCCGCGCGCTCATGCTCGTCGACAAGCCCTTCCTCCATCAGCTTGTACAGCAGCGGATCGTGCGGCTTCGGTTCCGTCGAATGCGCGTCAAAATACACCCAATTCGGGCACTTTATCAGCTGGTAGAAGGAAGACTCTGTGATTTGGCGGGACATGGGTGGATTATACAGGAAAACGGGAGATTTGCCATTGACGGAATCGGAAAATTCCCGTACGATCCCGCATCCCGCCACAGGCCCTGAGCCCGTCGAAGGGAGCGTCATTTCACAACCGAGGAGAAAGACATGG
>JAHFIS010000088.1 GCA_023246275.1 Candidatus Uhrbacteria bacterium | reverse complement strand
ATTCCTCGTACCAGAAGATGCTCTGTGCCCCGCCGGCCTTCGTACTGCGCCATTTGAAACCGAGAAAAGGCGACTTGGCGATGTCCTTGATCGAGTAGAAGTACAGGGGAAAGATGACGCTCTCGCGGACGACCTTGAGCAGGTCGACGTATTGCGAGGCGAAGTATTCGAACGCGGGCGACGAGCCGTATTCCCGCGCGAGACGAAGGGTCTGGGCGCGCTCATAGTCGGCGTAATGGTAGACCTTGAACGTTCCGGGCACCAGCGTCGCAGTCCAGTCGAGAAACTCCTTCCACATGCGCCCCTCGAACTCCGGCTTTTCCGCGAGGAAATACTCGTACCGCGGCTTGCCGTCGCCAACGATCCAAAAGCCAAACAGATACTGAACGTCGAGCAGCGGATCGCCCTCGATATCAAAGTAGATGCGAATCGGCGCGTCCGGGATCGACGGCTTCCTGAGCCAGTGAAGCGTATGCGTCGTCAGTGACTGCGCCTGGAGCTTGATTCGGTCCAGCTCCTCGGGGGCGCAGTATGGAATCTTCGGGAGGCGTGCCACGACCATCCTGGCCGCGTCCGCGACCGTCTCGATCCCTGCCTTTCGAAGCGCCGGATGCGCGCGGGCATCGAGGTCGTAGATGAGCGCGATGTCGTTCGCGTCCTTCGCTGAACGGATGCATTCTTGAAACCACGGGGAACGCTTGCATTTGCTGGCCAATCGGAGCGGCGGCTTTTTTCCGTTCAGAATTTCGACGATTTCCCTTGTGATTTTCTTCGCCTTGACAAGGTGCTCGGGACCCGGTGAAAACAGGATCCGGTCGTGGTCGACGTTGATGATCGCGGCATCCTTTGGCATCGTCCCCTGCAGTTCCTCTAGGATTTTCGCATAAAACGTCAGCTGAAGCTGCTGCTCCTTGTGGATGGAATGCGACGACTTGATATCCACAGGGGCGTAGAAGTACGCGCCAAGTTTCGACCGTCCCCTCCGCCTTTCGAGCAAATCCGGCCGTCCGCGCCACAGCGTCCCGTCGATCTCCGCCTCGATCGCCCCCTGGTAGATCGTCGCGACTCCTGAGCGCATCAGCTCGACGGTCTTCGCGAATGCCTTGGCCGGATCCTTCGACGTGACTTCGACCATTTCGATCCCCGCGACATACTTCTCCTCGTGCATCACCCCCTGCTCCAGCAGCTTCTCAGCCAGCTCCGGAACGTCGCCCTTTTCGACGGATCGCCAAAATGGTCGTACCAGATCCAGTGCGGACAGGTCGCGTACTGGTAGAAGAGCGATGGGGTGACGGTTTGTCGCATGGGATTATGGTTGGACCGCCCCGGTCTCGGGCTCGGCTCCGGCTCGGGCCGCGAAGCTCATGAGAACGACGTTTCCGTCCGCGTCGGCGAGCTCGGCGCCGTCCTTGTCGAGAAGGATGGCGTAGTAAATCTGTCCGCCGCTAAGCGGCGTACTCGTCGGAACCGTCAGATGTTCGCCCCCGCCTGCCGAGAGCGGCGACGACCGGCCGATTTCCTTTCCCGGATGTCCGCCCTCGCCGTCGTAGATCGCGACGAATCCCGCGTCCTTCATCACGGCGAACCCGACCGCGACGGTTGACGATCCCGCGGGCTGGTCCTCGACATAGATCGCGCTTGTTCCGCCCGCCAGCATTCCCCGAAACGTCTGCTGGCGCGGCGTCGACTGGGTTCCCAGCGACTGCGTAAGCGCGTCGTTCGTCCCGTCGACCCACGCGTGCCGCGTCGACCACAATATCGACGCCGTGACCGCGACGGCGGCGACGACGATCATGCCCGGGATGATCCAGACGCGCTTCATAGGCGACTAGTCTTCCTTCTTCGCGCCCTGCTCCTCCTTCTTGAACGCGACCTTGATCAGCGGCAGATAGGTGTTCTCATACTTGTCCTTCAGCTCGACCGACGCGTTCTTCATGATCAGGCTGAGCGCCATGTCGCTCATCAGTTCCTCGCTCGCCTTGATCTCCTCGTCCAGGTCGTCGATGCGCTGCGCGTCCTTCGGCGCCGCCTCACGGACATGGCCCTCGATCTGCGCCTTCTCGGTCTTCAGAACCAGGATCTCCTCGACAAGCTCCGCGTGCCTGGGCTGGTGCGTCAGCTCGTCCTTCAGCACCTGCTTGAGCTTTTTGCGCTCTTCCTTCATTTCGCGGAGTTCGTTGTGGAGTTCTTGAAGACGGGCCAGTGACATAGGGGGAATAGATCAAAAGTAACTCCGAGATTTTACCATTTTTCCATGCCCCTTGCCAACGGTCCGGCACCTGTGTATAATCCTCCCGAACTCAAAAATATGGCTCAAACTTGCATTGTAACCGGAAAAAAGACGACCACGGGCAACAACGTCTCCCACTCCAACGTGAAGACCAAGCGCCGCCTGTATCCGAACCTGTCCAAGCGCCGCATTCTCAACCCCGCGACGGGAACGATGATGACGGTCAGCATCACGGCGCGCGGCATGCGCACCCTGAAGAAGTGGCAGAGCGAGGGAAAGATGTACGATCTGACCAAGCTGAACGCCTAAGGAAAAAACGCCCCGAGCTTGTCGAAGGGCGTTTTTTCGTACCGTTTCGCCGTTCAGGGGAACAGGACCTTCTCGATGCGCGCAGTCAGCTCGTCGATTCCGGCGCCCGTTGTCGCCGAGACGGACAGCTTTGAGGCGGCGAGGCGGCGCTTCAGGCGGTCGGCCTTATTCCAGACGACGATCCTCGGGATCTTGTCCGCGCCGATCTTGCGGAGCACGTCCTCGACCACGTCCATGTGCTTCGCCGCATTTTTGTCGGACGCGTCGACGACGTGAAGGAGAAGGTCCGCATGGACGGCTTCGGACAACGTCGACGCGAACGCCTGGATCAGCTCCGGCGGAAGGTCGCGGATGAACCCGATGGTGTCGGAGATGAGGGCGGTTTTCATGATGCCCGGGAGATACAGCGACCCGACGCGCGTGTCGAGCGTCGCGAAAAGCTCGTTGGCCGCGTACTCCCTTCGACCGGTAAGCGCGTTCAGGAGCGTCGTCTTCCCCGCGTTCGTATATCCCACGATCGCGACGGTCTTCAACCCCTTCCGCGAACGATTTGCGCGCTGCAGGTCGCGGCTCGTCTGATACGTCCTCAGCTTGTCCTTCACCGTCCGCTCTCGCTCCTTCAGATGGCGCTTCATGATCTCCGTGTTCGTCTCTCCGACCCCGAGCGTCCCGATGCCGCCGCCCTGGCGCGACAGCTCCATGCCCATGCCGTAGATGCGCGGCCCCATGTGGCTGATCGACGCGAGCTCGATCTCCAGCTTCGCCTCGGCATTCTGCGCGTGCTTTCCGAAGATCTTGAGGATCAGGTCCATCCGGTCCCACACATGCATCCCGGACTTCCCCAGCCGCTCGGACAGCTCGTACATCTGCCGCGGTTTCAGACGGTCGTTGATGATCAACAACTTGGCCCCGACCGCCGGGCCCTCAACCGCCAGTTCCTCCACCTTCCCCGGACCGATGTACATTTTCGGGTGCGGGTGCAGCCGTCGCTGGTATTTTTTGACGACCACGATCCCGCCGTACGTGCTCGTCAGCTCCTCCAGCTCCGCCAGCCGCTCCAAGCTCTGCTTGGGCGTCATGCGTTGGGGAATCACGTCAATGAGGATGGTCTTGGTTTTCTGGCTGTCGGGTGATGATGACATAGTGTCCGCAGTATATCGGAACGTCAATGAAAACAAAACCGGTCCGACGTTCGTCGGACCGGTTTAATCTCGCTTTAGAGCAACGCGTCCTTGCACTGCTTGGCAACGCGGAACTTCACGACGGTCTTGGCCGGGATCGTGATCGTTTCGCCGGTGGCCGGGTTGCGGCCCTGGCGCGCGGCGCGGGCAACCTTCACCAGCTTGCCGAAGCCCGGGAGAACGAACTCTCCGGCGGACTTGACCTGCTTGTACGCAAGCTCCGTGAGCTTGTCCATGAACAGGGCGACGTCCTTCTTGGCCATGCCGGTCGCGTCGGAGAGGGCGGCCAGCGTCTGGCTCTTGGTCAACTTTGCCATAGGGTATGTTTCCGGCGGAAGCCCGCCTGTGGAAAACTTAGGGATTTACAGGGGTATCTTAGCACAGGGTCAAATATATGGCCATATTGCTGGTCAAGCCGAGCTGTGGGCAAACCAGGCGCGCGTTTCCTTCAGATCGTTCGCGATCAGAGCGCTCATCTGTTCCTTGCTCTCCCACGGAATCAAATCGCGCATCTTTCTTATGAGCCGGACGGAAAGGTATTTTCCGCTCAAATCTCTGCAAATATCCAGCAAATGTACCTCCAGCTTCAGATTGGTCCCCGTTCGTCCGTCATTGACGCAGACCACGGACGGAAAGGTCGAGCCGTCTAGCATGGTCTCCGCC
>JAHFIS010000087.1:806-4425 GCA_023246275.1 Candidatus Uhrbacteria bacterium | reverse complement strand
GCGGAGAACAATCGCGGCGTTTCCGGCGGGACCGGGCCGACCGACTGGATCCTGGCCGAGCACGCGGCCGGGTTCGAGTACGCGGATGCCGTCACCGGGTTCGGGTACCTATCGATGCCCGTCTCCGCGCGACCGGACAGCTGGACGAACGCGTACATCCTGAAGACGGGGTTTCACGATCCGATCCCGCCGGAGTTCGCGGATCGCCTGTATCCGATCCCGATGAAGGACGCCAAGGACCTCGTCCCGGACGCGGACGGCGTCGTGGTGAACATGAGCGGCGACATTGGCGAGCTGGCCAGCCTGTCCGAGGGCCGAATCAACTGCTCCCCGAACTGCGTCCTGGATTCCGCCGACGTCACGGTGGTACTCGACGCCATCAAGCAGGCGGATTCCATCCGCGACCGAAGCCGCGTCGCGCGC
Source organism: Candidatus Uhrbacteria bacterium (assembly GCA_023246275.1). Lineage (GTDB taxonomy): Bacteria > Patescibacteriota > Patescibacteriia > UBA9934 > GWF2-40-263 > YC12-FULL-57-11. The sequence continues at coordinate 4,002 of JAHFIS010000087.1, read as the reverse complement.
ATCAACGTCCACGTCCCGATGGAACTGCTCGACAAGAAGAACGAGACGGTCCTGCGCCAGCTGCTCGCGGGAATCAAGGCGTACGCCGACAAGGGAACGGTCGCCTGGGCGACGCAGCTCGGGTCGTACGAGGGGTACCGTTCGTGGTAGAATAATTTCATATGAAATACTCCCTTCCGATTGTCGCCGGCGCCGCGCTTTTCCTTGGAATCGCCGGCATGTTCGTCTCGAGCGGACCCGTCGCCGACGCCCAGGCCAATACGCCGCCGACCATCGTCTCGGTCGTCACGAGCAATGCGGCAAACGGGTCTTCGGACGACTATCCGGGAGGGAGCATTAGCCCGACCGTGGCAGGGGTCAAGACGATCTACGTGAACGGTTTGGTGGAGGATTTGGACGGACAGAACACGATCACGAACGTGAAGGGGGTCTTTTATCGCAGCGGCGCGACGAGCGGCATCGCCTGTACGAACAGCGGAAACGACTGCTACGTCGTCTCGTCGTGCACGACGTCGAACGTCGCGGATCCGAACCAGAAGGTGTACTCGTGTCGCGTCGAGATCCAGTACTATGCGGACTCAACCGACGCCTCGGGCCGTTACCCGTCGGAAAACTGGGTCGCGCACGTGGAGGTGACCGACGGGACGGACACGGCGCAGGACAGCTCGCTGACGAAGGAGATGAACTCGGTTTTGAGCCTAAACATCCCGGGAAATATCGATTTCGGCACCCATAATGTCGGCGACGTGACAACCTCTGGAAACAACGTGGAGATGAGCATCGTGCAGTCAGGAAACGTGAACGCGGACGTGGAAATATCCATGACGTCGGGTCTGGCGTGTACCTCGGGCTCCATCTCGCGTGATAACTTCAAGTGGTCGCTGACCGACGTTGGGTTTGCAAGCGGTTCCGCGACGGCCATGACGGCATCCCCGGTCGACACGAACCTCAACGTGGGGTATGGTACGGACGCTTCCCCAAGTCCGTCGAAGCTGGTTTACTTTAATACGACCGTACCGGTCGGGGTCGGAGGGACCTGTAGCGGAACGACCACGATCTCAGCCATCTCCCACTAACATCTATGAAAAAGATCCCCGCTTCCTATCTTCTCTATGGCGCCGCCGGCCTCGCGGTCGTGGCGCTCATCGCGCTCATCGCGACGAACAAGGTCACGTCCTCGGCTCCGTCGGACTACGACGGGTTCGCGCAATGTCTCGCGGACAAGGGCGTGAAGATGTATGGGGCCTGGTGGTGCCCGCACTGCAAGGCGCAGAAGGAACTTTTTGGAAGCGCGTTCAAGAAGATCAACTACGTCGAGTGCTCGCCGAACCAGTCCAAGGACATGAGCCAGGAGTGCAAGGACGCGGGGGTGAAGGGCTACCCGACCTGGATCTTCTCCGACAACTCGCAGGTCTCGGGCGAGCAGACGTTCGACGCGCTTGCCGCGAAGTCCGGCTGCGAGCTGCTTCCGGCCGCTCCGGCGAGCAAGTAGGTATGGAACGGAAGCTTCTCCGGGTCATCATGGCATTCTCCGTCGTCGGCTTCGCGCTGTCGACCTATTCGCTCCTGCACCACGAGTCGTTCGTGTCCGGCGCTCTGTGCGACATTAACGCGACGTTCAATTGCGACGTCGTGAACCGCGGCCCGTACTCGGAGATCGGCGGCGTGCCGGTGGCCTTCCTCGGCTTACTCGGATACGGGTTTATCCACGTGGCCGCCCATCTGCGTTCGCGGAGGCCGAAGGACCAGTCGCTTTTGACCTTCCTCGTTCTTGCCTCCGCCGGAGCCGTCGCGTTCAGCCTGTACCTGACGAGCCTCGAGGCGTTCGTTCTCAAGACCTGGTGTATCATCTGCGTGTCGTCACAGATTTCGATTCTGACGGTGTTCGTCGCGAGCGTCCTTCTGAGATTTCGACGTTCAACGTCCTGATCCTTCTCCTATGAGCCGTTCATTCCTCCTCACCGTCGACGCGCTGCTCGTCGCGCTTGTCATCGCGTGCTTCGGAATTTTTCCTGCCGACCAAGTGGTGATCGTCGCCTACCTCGCGATCATTTTATATCTCGTCGTGACGCGTCGCACGAACCTGTTCCTGCATTTCACGGTCGCGTCCGCCATGGCGGCGATCTGGGCGTTTCTCGGCCGGTCCGAGTACGGCTACAACCATCCGTTTCTCATTGTCGACGGGGTGAACCTGTTTTCGCTGTTCGGCTGGGCCGCCGGGCTGTTCGCGTCGTACCTCCTGTTCTCCCACGAGGAGCACGTCTTCCGGCTGAAAGGATTTGCCCGCCAGCTCGGCCTGTTCGTCGCGCTCTACTGGCCGCTGCTCATCGCGGCCGAGACGATCGCGTACCACGTCTTCGACATCCACAACCTCGCGTCCGCCGCGTACGTCGGCCTCCCGATCTGCGACTGCCTCCACGCCCCGCGCTGGATGCAGGCCCTGTACTTCGCCATGGGCCCGACGTTCTTCGCGATCTGCTGGTCGCTGCGGCTCGAGCGAAAGCGCAAATAAGTCATTGGCACTGTCATTGCGAGCTCATCAGAGCGAAGCAATCCCCGTGTCGCGAGAGATTGCTTCGGCCTGCGGGCCTCGCAATGACAACCGTGAACGTCTTTTCGCCAACCGAACTCCGTGTCCTCAAGCGACTCAACACCCCTGCCAGGATCCAGGACTTCCTTGACGCTCTCCCCCAGAACCACGAGCCAGACGGCGACTCCTGCTTCTCACCGCGCCTTGTTCTCCGCCACGGCCGCGCCCATTGCATGGAAGGCGCCATGCTCGCCGCCGCCGCGCTTCGGCTCGCCGGGGAGAAGCCGCTCATCCTCGATCTCACGTCGACCAACGACGATCAGGACCACGTGGTCGCCCTGTTTAGGCGTCATGGCCACTGGGGCGCGATCTCGAAGACGAACCACGCCGTGCTCCGCTACCGCGAGCCGGTCTATCGCACGATCCGCGAGTTGGCGATGTCCTACTTCCACGAGTATTTCCTCCAGTCGAACGGCAAGAAAACGCTGCGGTCCTTCTCCCGCCCCGTCGACCTGTCGAGGTTTGACCATCTCGATTGGATGACCAGCGAAGTCCCCGTCTGGTTTGTCCCGGAATATCTCTGCGACGTCCCGCACACGGCGATCCTGTCGCGAGGACAGATCGCGACGCTCCGTCCCGCGGATGCGGTCGAACGGATGGCAGGGG
>JAHFIS010000087.1:0-796 GCA_023246275.1 Candidatus Uhrbacteria bacterium | reverse complement strand
AAGTCGCTATGCTGCAACCATATGTCGCATCCTCCCGCCGGCCACGGCCATGACGAGCATCCGCCAGAAAAGCCCAGGAAGATCCCGAAGCACGGGCCGAACGATTGCTATGGGATGCCGCAGAAGAAGTTCTGGCGGATCGTCTTCGGTTTCGGATTCTTGACAGCGGCCGTCACGGTCGCGACGGTCATCTTGGTCAACCGGTAGCCGCGTGTTATAATCCGGGCGGATATGAAAGTCATTCTTCTCAAGGACGTGAAGGCCCTGGGCCGTCGCGGGGACGTCAAGGACGTTTCCGACGGCTACGCGATCAACTTTTTGTTCCCTCAAAATTTGGGGGTTCAGGCCACCGAGCAGTCCATCCAACGGATGCGCGAGGCGGAGGCGAAGCTCGTGAAGGCGGCCAAGAAGGGCGAGAACGAGGCGAAGAAGCTCGCGTCGTCGCTCGACGGGTTCGAGCTCATCGTGAAGGAAAAGGCGAACGAGAGCGGCGTGCTCTACGCGGCGGTGACGGCAAGGACGGTCGCGGCGCTGCTGAAGAAAAACGGATTCGCGGTTTCCGAGGACGCGGTGGAGATGCCGCCCATGAAGGAGCCGGGAGAGCGGGATGCGGTGGTGAATCTCCCGCACGGTTTTGAAGCCACGATTAAGATCATCGTCGAAGGTAAATAACCTGGAGCACCGTCTCCAGTTTTCGTTTTATGCCAAAGTACATTTTCGTTTCAGGCGGAGTCATCTCTGGCTTGGGGAAGGGAATCACGACCGCGTCGCTCGGATCGATCCTGCAGGCGAAGGG
>JAHFIS010000086.1 GCA_023246275.1 Candidatus Uhrbacteria bacterium | reverse complement strand
CGCAAGTGGCACAAGGGCCGCGCCCGCGCCAAGCGCATTGCGACGCGCAAGACGACGCTCTCGTTCGGCCAGGCCGGTCTGAAGGCCATGACCGAGGCATGGGTGACGTCGCGCCAGATTGAGGCCGCCCGTCGCGCCATGACGCGCGCCATCAAGCGCGGCGGCAAGATCTGGATCCGCATCTTCCCGGACAAGCCTGTCACCATCAAGGGGGCGGAAATGCCTATGGGAAAGGGGAAGGGCGCCGTCGACCACTACGTGGCCGTCGTGCGACCGGGAACGGTGATGTTCGAGATCGACGGCGTTTCTCGCGAGCTCGCGAAGGAAGCCATGGACCTTGCCTCCTACAAGCTGCCGTGCAAGACCAAGGTTCTCTACCGCGAATCCTAATATTCTCCTATGGACGACGTGAAGACAATGCGATCCCAGACCGTGGAGGCGCTCAGGCGCTCGTTGGCAGAGGCCGAGGGGCAGCGGCGCGACCTGCGTTTCAAGACCGCTTCCCACCAGCTGAAGCAGGTTCGCACCCTCCGCGACGTCAAACAAACCATCGCGCGCCTCAACATGGTGCTCAGCGAAAAGAAGTAAATGTATGCCAACCAACACCGCCAAAACTGAGAAGGTCGTCCGCGCCTTTACCGGCGTCGTCGTCTCCGACAAGATGGACAAGACCATCGTGGTTCGGGTCGACCGCACGGTGACGCACGCGAAGTACCACAAGCGGTACGTGCGCAGCCAGACGTACAAGGTGCACGACGAAAAGAACGAGGCGAAGGAAGGCGACGTCGTCGCGTTCGTCGAGTGTCGCCCCATCAGCCGCGATAAGCGGTGGAGGCTGGTAAAGAAGAACGCCTAATATGGTCCAACATCGCTCCATGTTAAAGTCGGCGGACAACACGGGGGCCAAAAAGCTCCAGGTGATTCGCGTGCTCGGCGGCTACAAGAAGGGTTCCGCCGGCATCGGCGAGCTCGTGACGGCCGTCGTCAAGGAAGCCGTCCCGCATGCCGCCGTCAAGAAAAGCGACGTCGTCACGGTCGTCCTCGTCCGCTGCTGCAAGGAAACCCGCCGCACGGACGGGACCTACATCCGCTTCGACGAGAACGCCGGCGTGATCGTCGACAAGAAGTCCAAGGAACCGAAGGGAACCCGCATCTTCGGGCCCGTCGCGCGCGAGCTGCGCGCCCTCGGGTACTCGAAAATCGTTTCACTCGCTCCCGAAGTGCTGTAATATGAAGATTAAAACTGGCGACAACGTCCGCGTCATGGCGGGCAAGGACAAGGGAAAGGAAGGCAAGGTTCTTCAGGTTTTCCCGAAGCTGGAGCGCGTGGTGGTTGAGAACGTCAACCTGCTCACGAAGCACCTCAAGAAGCGCGGGGAAGCGCCGGGACAGACCCTCAAGTTCCCGTCGCCGCTCCACGCGTCCAACCTTCAGATCATCTCCTCGAAGAGCGGAAAGGCCGGACGCATCGGGTTCGCCTTCATCGACAAGGACGGCGCGAAGAAAAAGGTTCGCGTGATTCGCTCGAAGGGCGGATCGGAACAGATCGAATAATATGGAACTGAAAGAAACCTACAAAACGGTCGTCGTCCCAGGCCTCATGGCCGAGTTCGGATACAAGAATCCGAACCAGGTCCCGAAGGTGCTGAAGGTGACGCTGAACATCGGCCTTGGAAAGGGGCTCAAGGACGCGAAGTACCTCGAGACCGCCGAGAACACGTTCAAGCGCATCTCCGGACAGATCCCGGTCAAGACCAAGGCCAGCAAGTCCATCGCCGCCTTCAAGATTCGCGAGGGAATGGTGGTCGGCATGAAGGTCACCATGCGCGGAAAGCGCATGTGGGACTTCCTGGAGAAGCTCGTGAAGGTGTCGATTCCGCGCATCCGCGACTTCCGCGGCATTCCGCCGACGGGATTCGACGCGCTTGGAAACTACACGCTCGGCTTTCCGGAGCACACGGCGTTCCCGGAGATCCATACCGACGAGATCGAGGTGATCCTCGGGCTGCAGGTGACCATTTCGATGAGCACCACGAAGTCCGCGGAGGGAAAGGCCCTTCTCACGCATCTCGGGTTCCCGTTCGCCACAGGCAAGGACGCTGATAAAAAAGGTAAAGCTCGTACGTAAGCCATATGGCAACGGAGAATCAGATCGCAAAATCGAAGCGGAAACCAAAGTATTCGACGCGCAAGGTCAATCGCTGCTGGAAGTGTGGACGCCGGCACGGGTTCATGCGCGCGTTCGAACTTTGCCGCATCTGTTTCCGTGAATTGGCTAACCGAGGAGAGATCCCCGGAATCGTAAAAGCAAGCTGGTAATATGATGACCGACCCGATCTCAGACATGCTCACCCGTTTGCGCAACGCCTTCAAGGTCCATAAGCGCGAGGTGGTCTTGCCGTACTCAAACGTCAAGTTCGCCATCGCCAAGATCCTCGAGAAGGAAGGGTTCGTCAACGGCATCGAAAAGCGAACGGCCGAGGGATCCCACCCGGCGCTTCGCGTCGGTTTGACGTACCGCGACGGTGCCGCCTCCATGACGGAGGTGCACCGCGTCAGCACGCCGGGCCACCGCGTCTACGCCAAGTGCGACGAGATGCCGCGCGTCATGTCCGACATGGGCATCGCCATCATCTCCACGTCCAACGGCCTGATGACCAACAAGGAAGCCCGCTCCCGCAAACTGGGCGGAGAGGTTATTTGCGAAGTGTTTTAACATATGTCCCGCATTGGCAAAAAACCGATCCTCATTCCCGCGAAGGTTGACGTCGTCATCGACGGACAGACGGTGACCGTCACCGGCCCGAAGGGAACCCTGACCCGTTCGCTCAACGCGCACGTCACGGCGGTCGTTTCCGACATCGAAGGCGGAAAAGGCGTCCTGATCACGGTCAACGACCCTGAGCTCGTTGCCGACCGCGCCCAGTGGGGAACCGCGCGCGCCAACGTCGCCAACATGGTGACGGGGGTGACCGATGGGTTCAAGAAGGTCCTGGAGATCAACGGCGTGGGTTTCCGCGTCAGCGTCCAGGGAAACAAGGTCGTGATGAACCTCGGGTTCTCCCATGACGTGAACTTCGACCTCCCGCCGGGTGTGACCGCCGCCGCCGAGAAGAACGTCCTGACCCTCGCCGGAAACGACCGCGATCTCGTCGGCCTCACCGCCGCGCGCATCCGCAAGCTCCGGCCGCCGGAACCGTACAAGGGCAAGGGTATCAAGTACATCGACGAAGTGATTCGCCGCAAGGCCGGTAAGGCCGCCAAGGCGAGCGCCTAGAATATATGCCAAACACGATCAAAGCAAAGAAGGAACGGGCGGTTCGCCGCGCCAAACGCGTGCGCGCCCGCATGCACGGCACGGCCGAATGCCCGCGCCTGAGCGTGCACCGCAGCCTGAAGCACATCCGCTGCCAGCTCATCGACGATACCGCCGGGCGAACGCTTGCGAGCGCTTCGGACAAGGACGTCGCCGAGAAGGCCAAGCCGGTGGAAATTGCCAAGGCCGTCGGCGCGAAGCTTGCCGAGAAGGCCAAGGCGGCCGGCATCGACCTGGTCGTGTTTGACCGCGGTTCGAACCGCTACACGGGACGCGTCGCGGCGCTTGCCGACGGAGCGCGCGAGGGCGGACTCATCTTTTAACCCCTATGGAAGAACAAAAGCGAAAACCGACCGGCCGAACCGGAGCTGCCCCCGGAGCGCGACCCCCGCGCGCGGGCGGAAGCGGCGGCCGCCACACCGAGCCCAAGGAGTTCGAGCAGAAGATCCTCGACCTTTCCCGCGTGACGCGCGTCACGGCCGGAGGCAAGCGCATGTCGTTCCGCTGCACCCTTGTCATCGGTGACAAGAAGGGCCGCGTCGGACTTGGCGTCGCCAAGGGCGTCGACGTGCAGATCGCCATCGACAAGGCGTACCGCCAGGCCAAGAAGAACGTCCTGCGCGTTCCGCTGACCCACGCGACGATCCCGCATCCGATCCAGGTGAAGTTCGGCTCGGCCATGGTTCTCCTGAAGCCGGCTCCGAGCGGTACCGGACTGAAGTGCGGCGGAGCGGTTCGCATGGTGCTCGAGTTCGCGGGCGTGCCGAACGCTTCCTCCAAGATTCTCAACTCCTCCAACAAAATCAACATCGCGAAGGCTACGTTCGAAGCGATCAAGCAGCTTCGCCTTCCGAAGAAACCGGCCGTGGCGCAAGCCGTGGCTGCATAACCCCCTATGGCGTTTACCCTCCACACAATTCGTCCGGCAAAAGGCGCGCGCAAGGCGGCCAAGCGCGTCGGTCGCGGCCTTTCCAAAGGCGGTTCCTATTCGGGCCGCGGCGTGAAGGGTCAGCGCGCACGCTCCGGCGGTCGCTCCGGCCTCCAGCTCAAGGGACTGCGCCACATCATGCTTTCCACCAAGAAGAACCGCGGGTTCAACAGCATCCACGAGAAGCCGATGGTGGTGAACGTGGCGATGCTTGCCAAGAGCTTCCCGGAC
>JAHFIS010000085.1:1581-4486 GCA_023246275.1 Candidatus Uhrbacteria bacterium | reverse complement strand
GACGAGCTGAGTCGTGTGCCAGTCGCGCATGACGCCGCCGCCGGGGCTCGGGCCGTTGAGCGTTTCCTCGACGGCAAGGATCGCGTTCCACCGCGAAGGGAAGGGGCGGCGGAGGTCGGCGAGGCGGAAGAGCGACGGGTACAGCGGGTCGACGGGCGGATCCGGATGTCGGAAGAAGGTCGCGATCGCGACGACGCCTCCCGGAAGAAGGCTGTCGCGGATCTCTGGAAGGAGCGCGTCGAGGACGAGGTCCCGGTCGACGAAATGCAGCGAGTTTCGGGCCACGACCGCGTGAAACGGGTCGGTGGGAAAGAACGAGCGGTCCAGGAGCCATTCCTCGATGCGCTCCTGCCGCCACTCGACGTTGGGTGGCAGGTTGCTCGGCCTTGGGCTCACGTCGACCGCGACCACGCGCCGGACGCGGTCGGCGACGTACGCAAGTGGACTTCTCACCGATCCGTCGCTTCCCGCGCCGAGGTCGAGGACGTCGAATCCGGGACGCAGCTGGTCGCGAAAGACGGTTGAGAACCGCGCGGACAGCGTGCTTGGGACAGGGGAGCTTGTCACGGTTGTCTTCTCCGGACGGGACGATACGTCCGACGCGCGCGACCGTCAACCGTGCAGGGGTTCCTATCCCGCCAGCCGTTTCACGATTGCCAGGTATTCGTGCCTGATCTCTACTTCGCCGAGCGACTTCAAATCGAACCAGCCGGCAGCCGCGATCTCGGCTTCCTCCAGGACCAGGGCCTGGGCCGGATCGACCGTCGCGAGAAAGACGGGAACGAAGTGCGACCGGCCGGACGCGCTCGCGAATACGACGCAGTCGACGATGGCCCCGACGACGACGTTCACTCCGACCTCCTCCATCATTTCCCTCGCGAGCGCCTCCTGCGGCGTTTCCCCTACGTTCATCCGCCCGCCGGGAAGCGTCCACCGCCCGCCAATTTCCTGAACGAGCAAAACGCGCCCGTCGCGCACGGCCCAGGCCTTCACGGGAACGTCCACGATCAAATGCTCCTCGTCTTTCATACGGACCGCAGTATAGCACATGGGGAGGACGCAATGTGCTACCATGGCATCCTATGGAGCATTCGAAACGCCACGATCAAGAACCGTCGTCCCGTCCCGAGGAAACGACGAGTCTTCAGACGGAGCTCGCGCGGCTGCGCGCCGCGGTCGGAGAGGATCTGTCGCGGAAGGAACGCGTTGGCATCGAGCGAAAAATCGCGCTGTTGGAAAGTTCGTTGCGCCGTCTTGAGACGGGGGACGTCGGAAGGCGGATTCCTGAGAGCGTTTCGGCGGCCGTGATCGAGCGTGACCGGAACCGCGACTTCGGCCGCCCCGGACACGCGTGCGAGGGCGTTCGTCCGCCGCATCACATCCGGCACTTTGAGACGTTCAAGGGTCCGCAGACCCGTGAGAATCCGCACACCGTCGAAAATCTCGAAGCCCCGTGTGCCGACTGCCACAAGCTCGCGCATGCCCTGTCGATCCCAAGCGGCGTCTCGGTCGAGTCGCTGTTTCGAACGTTCGACGCGCGGGACTGGGAGGAAATCGAGCGGCTCTGGGAGGGGAACGAGACGGCGATGCTGAAGGAAATTGGTGTGAAGAAGGGCGGTTCAGCCAATATATTTTAATGTTCCATTGACAAAACCTCATTTTTCTGATACAGTACTCTTCCGGCCTTGGAGGAGGCGCAAGAAGACCCCGCACTCCTCAGTACCGTTCCGGTAATGCGTAGCGCGGGGCTTTTCTTTCACACTCCGGCTGATCCTGGCCATTCCATCAAACCCAATGAGGCACAGAAAACAATGCGTTCCTTCCTGACCATCGCCGCGCTCTCCCTCGCCACCGGCTGTTCCGCCCGCTCCTCCGCTGAGTCGCTCGTCAAGGTCGGCGACGCGGAGGAAGTCGGGTCCGACACCGGGGCCGAGGAGACCGGCAGCGGCGATACCGCCGTGACGACCGATACTGGCTTCGCCGAAGACACCGCCGCGGTCCCGGCGTGCGCGTTCACCGTCAGCACCTGGGACGGCGAGGTTGAGATGGGCAACACCCTCTCGATCGCGCTCAACGAGTCGTCGCCCTCGGGCGCGGCCGTGCCCGGGCGCATCGACGTCCTCGTCGTGGACTTCACCGCCGACGATCCTGACTGTGCCGATCTGCTCGTCACGTCCGTCGGCGTGAAGGGGCTGTGGACCGACGGGGCCAGCTACGTCGACGAGGACGGCTTCCCCCAGTACGGGTGGACGCCGACCTGGGTCGGCGCGTCGATCGACGACGAGCTCGTGGCGGGCGTCGCGCCCACCATCCCCACCGGCGACGTTGCGTACGCGTACATGATGTACCCGTTCGTAGTCCACGCGGGCGAGACGGTCACGATGAAGATCAGCGCCAGCCTTTACGGTGCGTCCGCCGACCTGGACGACACAGCGCTCTTCAACGTGATCGGCTCGGCCATCGGCGTGTACGACGGCCAGTCCGACCCGCGCGTGCTCAAGGGCGACGACGTGGTTGGCGGCACGATCACGTTCTAGGACTCGCGCCACCCGGCGACAGGACATCACCCATTCTGGTGTGCCTGCTGCGGGGTGGTGTTTCTGTTTGCGGAAGCGAAGCGACATCGCTTGGATATTTCCAAAATTGATCCGATTCCAAAACAAAAAGACACCCCTTGTGTGACCGGTAGCGAACAAATCACAGGATGACTTCTTGTGGTGACCCCAGGGAGAGTCGAACTCCCGTTACAGGCTTGAAAAGCCCGTGTCCTAACCATTAGACGATGGGGCCGTTGATGGCCGTTTGTGACGGAATGATAGAAAATTTCGGGCCGATCGTCAAGCGTCGACGAAATGCCGCGCCCTATTGCTCCAGCACGCTCGTCACTGCCACCGGGCTTACTGTG
>JAHFIS010000085.1:0-1571 GCA_023246275.1 Candidatus Uhrbacteria bacterium | reverse complement strand
GACGCGTAGCTCAGCTGGACGCGGCGCGAGGTTCCTCCGAGATTCGTGACCGTCGACGTGCACGTCGCGGTCGGGGTAACGATGGTCGTCGGCGCGTAGCTTGGGTTCTTGGTGAACTGGATCAGCGCCTCGTCGAGACATCCGAAGACGGCCGCGCGGACCTTGGCAGCCTTCGTCTGGTCGCTCGTGTCCGTGACGCCGCTCAGGTTGCTCTGGGCAAGCAGGAACAGCGTGGCGGTGCCGACGACGCCGAGAATGAGGACGAGGGAGAGGAGGATGGCGCCGCGCGGCGGATGGCGGTGGGGGAACATCATACTTAGTTCTCTACGGTTTGTGGCTGAAGGCCGACGGTGGCGTCGGCGACGAAGTCGGCGTTGCGGTACGGGGCGTTCGCGGCGGCGTTCGGCATCACGGCGGAGAGGTGAAGTCGGAGGCCCGTGAGGACGTTCGACGCGTTGCGGACCGCGGTGACCGTGAACGACGAGACGTCGATGTCGGGGTCGGTGAGCCAGAACGGGGCGGTGCTTCCGCGCTGCATGCGAAGGCGGCGGACCGACTGGGTTCCGCCCCTCAGCGTCACCGTCGTGGTCGGCCGGTCGACGATCACCGTGAGTCCGCTCGCGTCCACGAACCGCAGCGAGCTTGGGTCCGCGCCGAGCGTGGACTGGCTGGTGGAAACGGACGCCGCCTGAGTGAGGTCGAGCGTCAGCTGGGAGAGGATCGTCCCGGCCTGCGCGTCCATGCGGTGCTGGACGTCGAACAGGCTGGTTTCCTGCGAGAGGCGCAGGAGCGCCGAGACCGTCGGCGGGAAGATAATCGCAAGCAGGGCGACGTACAGGATCGTCTCAAGGAGCGTCACGCCAAGGATGGGGGAGCGTCGGTGCTTTTTCATAGCGTTAGCCGGTCGGGACGAACGGGACGGTCTGGACGGACGAGCCGTCCGTGAAGATGAGCTTGATGGTAACGGTCGTCCCGGACATCGCGCCGGTGAACTGCGTCTTGTTAAACTCTGCCGTCGCTCCGGCGTTGATCGTGTAGTCCTGGACGTTTAGGTCCGTTCCGGAAACCTGCGTCCCGCTCGGCGTTCCCGGGCCGCCGCTCGACCAAATCTTCGTTGATCCCAGGAAGGACTGCTGGATTTCCTGCGCGTTCGTCCAGGTAAACACCACGTGGTCGATCGTGACGGCGGCCGTTCCGCTGTTTGTGACGAAGACCTGCCGCAGCTGCTTTCCGCCGAACCACTGTCCGGAAGTCGTGAAGTCGATGGTCACGTGGCTTCCCTGCGTCGCGGCCGGCTTGAAGCAGGTTCCCTGGGGGTTTTCCCACTGCGTTCGGAGCGCGTCGAGCGTGGTGGAGTGCGCGCGGCCGGCGACGTCCGTCCAGGAAACGACGCTCTCGATCGTCTTGCTGTCGGCGTCGACGGTCCCGCCGCTCGTGACGATATTGCACGACGCGTCGCGGCTGACGGAAAGGACCTTCACCGTCCGCGTCATTTTCGTTCCGATCGTCTGCGGGCCGCTCGTCCCGAGCGTCCATTTTCCGCCGGAGAACGTCAGCGAGCCGACGTTCGT
>JAHFIS010000084.1 GCA_023246275.1 Candidatus Uhrbacteria bacterium | reverse complement strand
TGGCGTGAAGGCCGAGCCGCAGGTTGGGAAGACGACGGACGAGACGAAGGACGACGAGGGAGCGTCGCGCCTGACGGAATTGTTCGCGGGCGAAAAGCAGGAGAACCTGAGGGCGCGCCCGCCGGTCATCGTGGTCATGGGCCACGTCGACCACGGAAAGACGAAGATCCTCGACTCGATCCGCAAGACGAACGTCATGGAATCCGAGGCCGGAGGAATCACGCAGCACATCGGCGCGTATCAGGTCGTTCGCAAGGACAAGCTGATCACGTTCATCGACACCCCGGGACACGAGGCGTTCACCGTCATGCGCTCGCGCGGAGCCAAGGTCGCCGACATCGCGATTCTCGTGGTCGCCGCCGACGACGGCGTGCAGCCGCAGACAAAGGAGGCCGTGGACATCATCAAGGCCGCCGGTTTGCCGTACGTCGTGGCGCTCAACAAGATCGACAAGCCGGACGCCAATCCGGAGCGCGTGAAGGGGCAGCTCGCCGAGCTCAACCTGCTGCCGGAGGAGTGGGGCGGAAAGACGATGATTATCCCGGTGTCCGCGAAGACGGGGCAGGGGATGGAAGAGCTGCTCGACGCGTTGCTTCTCGTCAACGAGATGGAGCAGGCCAAGATCGTGGCGAATCCGGACCGCCGCGCGGCCGGAACGATCATCGAGTCGCACATCGACAAGGGCGAGGGTCCGGTGGCGACGGCGCTCATTCAGGCCGGAACGTTGCGCATGGGCGACACCATTGGCATCCGCGGCGCGCTGTTCGGCCGCGTGCGCATGATGAAGAACTGGCAGGGCGAGATCGTAAAGGACGCGGCTCCCAGCATGCCGGTGAAGATCCTCGGGTTCAAGGTCGCCCCGGCGGTGGGAGACGTGATCGAGGTCCCGGAGGACGAGAAGGCCCTCGCGCGTATGCGCAAGCCGGTGACGTCGGCCGTGGAATCCACCGTCTCGACGATCTCCAAGCCGGAGAGCAAGGAGGGAAAGAAATTGCTCAACATCATCCTGCGCGCCGACGTGCTCGGCTCGCTCGAGGCAGTGCTCGGCATGCTTGAGAAGGTGAAGCACGACCTGGTGGGCGTCGAAGTCGTGGCGAAGGGCCTCGGCAACATCACCGACGTGGACGTGGACAAGGCCGAGGCGACGCACTCCATCGTGTACGCCTTCGACGTGAAGCCGACCGCGAGCGCCGCGTCGCACGGGCGCGACAAGAACGTGGAGATCCTGCAGTTCGAGGTCATCTATAAGCTGTTCGAGGACATCCTCGGGCGCCTGCAGAAGATGCTTCCGGACGAGCGGATCATCACCGAGACCGGAAAGATCGAGGTGCTCGCGCTGTTCAAGAAGCTCGACAAGGGCGCCGTCATCGGCGGAAAGATCCTGGGCGAGAAGATCCGCGTCGGATGCAAGTTGCGCGCCATGCGCACGTCTCCGGTCACCGGCGAGCTCGAGGTCGTCGGCGAGGGAGAGATCGTCAAGCTGCAGTACGGCAAGCAGTCCGTCAAGGAAGTGAACGGAGGCTCCGAGTGCGGCATCGAGTACCAGGGCAAGGCCAAGATCGAGGTTGGCGACGTCCTGGAAACGTACTACGAGGAATCCAAGACGCGCATTCTCAACATCGAAGGAATTGATCTCCGCTAATCTTCTTCTATGCTCGAACTGACATCTTCGAACTTTGACGCTTCCGTTCTCGCATCCTCCGACCTCGTGATCGTTGATTTCTGGGCGCCGTGGTGCGGCCCGTGCAAGCTCATGGCCCCGGTTATGGAGGAGCTTGCGGGCGAGCTGACGGAAGTGGTGTTCGCCAAGGTGAACGTGGACGACCATTCCGACATCGCCCAGCGCTACAACATCCTGTCGATTCCCACCTTCCTCATCTTCAAGGGCGGCCAGGTGGTCGACCAGTTCTCCGGGTCGATGACGAAGGAGGCGCTGAGGGCGAAGATTGAAAAGCACGCGTAACGCATTATGCCCGAGAAGCTCATTATCATCGGATCCGGCCCGGCCGGACACACGGCGGCGATTTATGCCGCCCGGGCCGAGCTGAAGCCATTGATGTTCGAGGGATCGACGCCGGGCGGACAGCTGATGCTGACGACCGAGGTGGAGAACTTCCCGGGATTTCCGGGAGGCCTCATGGGCCCGGAGATGATGGACCTGTTCAAGAAGCAGGGCGAGCGGTTCGGCACGCGGATCCTTTCCGAGAACGTGACGGGCGTGGATTTTTCCGTGCGGCCGTTCGTCGTCAGCACGTCGACCGCGACTTACTCGTCCGAGGCGGTGATCGTTTCGACGGGAGCGTCCGCGATGTGGATCGGCGTGCCGGGAGAAAGGGAATACGGCGGCCGAGGCGTGTCGGCATGCGCCACGTGCGACGGGTTTTTCTTCAAGAACAAGAAGATTATCGTCGTCGGCGGCGGCGACAGCGCCATGGAAGAGGCGACGTTCCTGACGAAGTTCGCGGAGAGCGTTACGGTCATCGTGCGCAAGGACGTTTTGAAAGCGTCGAAGATCATGCAGGAGCGTGCCAAGGCGAACGCGAAGATCACGTTCGCGTGGAACTCCGAGGTCAAGGAGATCGTCGGAGACGGAACGCGCGTGACCGGGGTGAAACTTTTCAACAATCAGACAAACGAGACGACGGATTTTGCCACGGACGGCGTGTTCGTCGCCATCGGCCACAAGCCCAACACCGAGCTGTTCGCGGGAAAGCTCGACATGGACAAGGGCGGCTTCCTCGTGACGCAGCCCGGTTCGACAAAGACAAACGTCGAGGGCGTCTTCGCCGCCGGAGACGTGGCCGACCACTACTACAAGCAGGCAATCACCGCCGCCGGAACGGGCTGCATGGCCGCGATCGACGCGGAACGGTGGCTGGCGGGGAGGGAATAACCGATTGACAGAACGTGCGCCGACCGCTATGGTCGGCGCACGTTCTTTTTCCTGGAGGAACAGATGATGAGAAACGCAGACCCTTCCATGCTTTTGCGCATTGCCATCGGGGACGCCGTGGCGGCGCCGGCGGAGTACCTGAAGTTCCCGCGCGACGACGACACGCGGCGGCGCGTGCTCGCCTTCGACCGGTACGTCATGCATCCGACGCACGGGCATGCCGCCGGGAAGTATACCGACGACGCCGAGATGTCGGTCGGTTGCGCGCGCGTGCTCGTCGAGCATGCGGCGCCGTACTCGTCCCTGATGTTCGCCGACGCCTGGGTACGCGAGTTCAATCGCGGCGGGCGGCGCGACGGGTACGCGCGGGGGTTTCAGAAATTCCTGGAGGGCGTGAACGACGGAGAGGAATTCCTGTCGCGGATTCGTCCGGACTCGGAAAGGAACGGCGCGGCGATGCGCTCCGCGGTGCTCGGCGTGCTACCGGCGGTCGCGGAGGTAATCGAGGTTGCCACGCTCCAGGCGACGGTAACGCACGACACTCCTCCCGCGATATTCAGCGCTCGGGCCGTTGCCCTCATGTCGCACTTTTCGCTGTACGAGGACGCGCGCCTGTCGATGGCCGGCACCTACTGCCTGGATCACCTTCCGCGCGAGGACGCCGTCCGCTACGGGTACGCGCTCTGCGAGCCGTGGGACGGCCGGCCCGTCACCGGCGGAAGCGTTCCCGTCTCGATCACGACGGTCCAGGCCGCCGCGACGCTTGTGACGCAGGGCCACTCCCTTACGGAGATTCTCCGTCGTTGCGTCGAATGGGGAGGCGACACGGATTCCGTCGCCGCGATCGCCCTCGGCATCGCCTCCCCGCGCTTTCGAGACGAGGCGCTTCCGGAATGGATGGAGCGCGACCTCGAGCCTGGAAGTACGCAGACGGGCGCAGCGTCCCTGCGCGTTCTCGGCAAGCAGCTGATGAGCAGGTTTTCCTGAAGCGACCCGTTGCGCCTTCTTCCGTGTCTCACGACGCGGATTTTTCTATTGTCCCGACAAAAAACGGACCGAAGTCCGCTAGGGATAGACGACCATGGCGTCCTCTCCGCACTCGAGGTAGACGCACTCCTCGCCGATGTCGTCGCAGAGCTTGGCGAGGAATTCCTGCAGGTGCGGGACCTTCGTCCGCAGCTCGTCCTCCTTGAACGCGACTCGGAACTCGCGCAGCTCGTCGTACTCGTTCGGGCCCGAAGCGCCGTTGAAGTAGCCGTAGATGTTTCCCGACGCGCACGTGTATCCGCCGAATACCTCCGTGAGGAACGCGTGGATCGTCTTCGAGACGCTCTGTCCCGATTTCGAGTGCTTTTTGTTGTAGACCTTGATCGACGGGATGAGAAACGTTGCGCGCTTGCCAAGGCTTTCGATACGCATGATCGCTCCAGTTGTGCGCGTGTGATACCAGGTCTTGACGATCGTGTCAACGCAGCCCAGAACGCTTGTCACGACCGTCCGTCTCTGCTAGTCTTCCCACCGACGGCCAATGCCGCCCGCGTTCATTCAAGGAGAGCAGCTATGGATCACGCAAACGCAGGCGCCGGGATCGAGAAGGAAC
>JAHFIS010000083.1:480-4498 GCA_023246275.1 Candidatus Uhrbacteria bacterium | reverse complement strand
GGAGGCGACCAAGCCCGGATGGGAGCTCTGGGAACGTCTTCGCGGGATTGAACGTTCCACGCACGACATCCGTGACGAGGACGGGAATAAGATCGCGGAAGCGCGCGTTACCCGCCAAAATTTGGTCGAGCGGGGCTTTCCGGTCGTACGGGAGCGGGTAGAAGTTTGCAACAGAGCCGGAGATTTGAGGTTCGTCAAGGAGACGACGTTCGACAAAGCGACAGGAAGGTTTACCAGGTTCGAGCGGCGGACGGCGGACGGAAGGCTCCTGCGCGAGGTTCTTCCCCCGCTTTCCGCGGACGCCAAGCACGGGGTCAAGGTCTCTGATTTCGACCATCGCGCTCCCGGGGCCGAGGCGATACGGGAATATGAGCTGAGTGCGGCCGGCCATGTAAAAAGCTCTGTTTTTCGAGAACTGGGAAAGATCGAGATCCAGATGCCGGACAAGACGACCAAGGAGATCTATCCTGCCGTAAAAATCGAGGAGACTATCCACAACCTCGAGAATCATGAGGTTGCCAGCCACTCGGTTGCGAATCGGTCGTTCGACGCCCTCGGAAACCTCGTGCGGGAGGTTCGGGTCGTCACCGAAGGGAATCTACTTTCCGGAAAGCGTACGGAGACGACCGAAACATACGAACGTACGGGTGCGGGAACCACGATTACCCGACGGGACCTGGGATATGACACGATCGAGCCGGAGGAGTCGCGCAACAGCGATACCTGGGTGAAACGAAATACCGATACAAAAACGTACAAGCGGCCCGACGGCAGGATGACTCGACGCGAGACCACGGATACGTCGTATTCCTACCGCGCGCTTTCCGAGGAAGAATCCGCGAGGAGAGGGTTTCGAAAATACGGGATGCCTCGCAGCGAATTGCCCGAGGGGGTGCGTTACGACGCGTCGGAGACGGCTTACATGCAGCAATGCGTCGACAAGGAGGACAGTCTTGTCGAAACGCGAACGTACGCTCCGGACGATTCGGATTCTAAAGCTCTGCCAATTCAGGAGCAAGACACGAAGAACGGAACGGTTGTCCGGCAGGTTGATCGCGAGTTTCGAAAGGATGGACGCCTCCAAGCGGAGCGAATCCAGGACGAATACGTGCTCGGCGAGGAAGTCGTGGCGAATCGCGCTTACGAGTACGACTGGCGTGGCCGCGAAGCGACCGTCACGGTCAGCGTGGGCGACAAGAAGATGAAGTATCGTAAAATCGGCCCGGACGAAACGGTGTCGCTCAATACGATCCTGTTCAATCAGGATGTTTACAATCCGGACGTCCGCAAGTACGTTCTAGAAAAATAATCGGCAAGTCTCCGAACGAAAAAACTGGCCGAAATCGGCCAGTTTTTTGGATTACGATCTGACTCTCGACTTCAGCGACAGGTCCGATTTTTTTCCGCCCCACTTTCGGGGCGCTCGATTCGACGCCTCTTTCATGACCGCCGCGCGCATTCCGACGATCTTGTCCGCGGCCGCCGTGACGAATGGGAGGGTCACTTCGACCTTCTCGCCGCGCTTCCGTCGCAGAGCGCGTTCCGCCGCCATCGCGATGTACGGCGCGGTGAGGCCGAACGCCTCGAGCAGCTGGTTCGGCTCGCCCGACTCTCCGAAGCGGTCCGGCATCCCGACGCGCTCGACCGGGACGGGGCAGAGCGCCGCGACCGTCTCGCACACCGCGCCCCCAAGTCCTCCCGCGGCCTGGGCCTCCTCGACCGTCACGATCGCGCCCGTTTCCTTCGCGGCGATGGCGATCGCTTTGACGTCGAGCGGCTTGATCGTGTGGACGTTGAGCACTCGGGCCTCGACGCCTCGTTTCGACAGCTGCTCGGCGGCGACGAGCGCCTCGTAGAGCAGGGGACCGGTCGCGACGATGGTCAGGTCGTCGCCGAACCGGAACGTCTCGGCGCGGCCGAGCTTGAACGGGGTCTTATTCGTCGTGAATACCGGCGATTTTTCGCGGGCGAATCGGAGGTAGGCCGGGCCGACGACCTTCGCGCCTGCCATGGTGGCCTTTTTGGCCTCGACCGCGTCGCAGGGGGAGACGACGATCATGTTCGGCAGCACGCGCATGATGGCGATGTCCTCGGTCATCTGGTGCGTGGCGCCGTCGGGACCGACCGACACTCCCGCGTGCGCTCCGGCGATCTTCACGTTGTTGTCGGAGAGCGCTGCCGTCGTACGAATCTGCTCCCAGTTGCGACCGGGAGAAAACGCCGCGTAGCTCGAGATGAACGGCACCTTTCTTGCCATCGCCATCCCGGCCGCGATCGCCGCCATCGACTGCTCGGACACGCCCATCTGCACGAATCGCTCCGGAAACTTGTCCTTGAACCAAAGCGACCGCGTCGATTCCGTCAGGTCGGCGCAGAGAACGACGATGTTCTCATCGAGCTTTGCCGCCTCCACGAGCCCAAGTCCGTATCCGTCACGCGTCGGCTTTTGCTCGATCTCCCTGTCGAAGAGGTCGCGGACGAGGAATGCCTCGCGGTTGATGCCGGACGATTGTTTCTTTTTTGTCGCCATACTAGCGCTTCTTGTTCTTTCCCTTCGCCTTGCGAACGACCGCGACGAGTGCCCAGACGACGAGCGCGACTGGTAACAGGATTCCTCCGCCCACGACCAGGAGCCAGACGAGCGCGACCCCGAGGTTCTGTGCGATGGCGACGAGCGCCTGCGCGGCCTCCTTGATCGTCGAGACGAGGTCGAATCCCTTGGTGGGGACGTGGATGGTCGGCTTCTCGGTAAGCGAGACGTCGATCGTCGAGTAGGTCGTCGCGTTCGACAGGTACTTGATGCGGCCCTGGAGCGACTCGATCGTTCCGCGGACGTTCGACAGATACTGCTGGACGCTCAGGGTCTCGTCGACCGTCTTCGCCTGCTTCAGGATTTCGAGGTACTGGATTTCCTGCGCCTGGGCGTTGCGGAGCTGTGCCTCGAGGTCGGTGTACTGCTCGGTCACGTCCTGTCCGTTCGTCGACTCGACGTTGACGACGGTCGCGAGCGCCTTGATCGCGGCCACGGTCGCCTCGAATTTGTCGGAAGGGACGCGGACGGTCACGTAGCCGGTGCGCGTCCCGTCCTGGTCCTCGGAGACGCTCGAGCTCTGCACGTATCCGCCGGCCTTGGTCGCGAGGTCGACGATCATCGGCGACGTTTCCGCGACGCTGGCGACGGTCAGGCTGAGCGAGCCGGTCTTGATGATCTTCTGGTCGACCTCGGCCGCGGTCTGCCCGGCGGACGGCGGCACCTCCGGCGGGGCGAAGCGCATCATTCCGGGCGCGACGAGCGAGCTGTCCGCCGTCGACGCGTAATCTTCCGTGATCGCGTATTCCGGAGCTCCCGCCGACGTTCCGAACATCATCGGCGCGACGGACGAGGTCGACAGCCTGCTCATCATCCCGAACGGCATGTTGACGGTCGACGACGTGACGAGAAGGAGAAGGGCGGAGAGGATGACGACGACGGTTCCGGCGGCGACCCAGGCGATGGTTTGCTTTTGCATAGAAATGTCTTGTCATTGCGAGCTCGTCAGAGCGAAGCAATCTTACGCAGGGATTGCTTCGGCTACGACCTCGCAATGACGGGTGAATTACTCGTGCTCGCTTCGAATTTTCCCACCAAGCGTGCGAATCTGGTCGATCGCCATGTTCGACTCTCCCCCGGCCTTCGGCGGCATGCCGTGCCAGCGGAAGTCGTATTCCATGAACTCGACGCCGTATCCCGGGATCGTGTCCGCAAGGATGACGGTCGGTTTTTCCGATACTCCGTGCGCGCGCTCGATGGCCGTGACGAAGTCGCGGATCGAGTTGCCGGCGCAGCGCTCCACGTGCAGGCCGAACGATTCGAACTTTGCGGCGAGCGGCTCGAGCGGCATGACCTCCTCCGTCGTCCCGTCGATCTGGATGTTGTTGCGGTCGACGACGAACGTGAGGTTGTACAGCCTGTTGCGGCCGGCGAACAACATCGCTTCCCAGGTAATTCCGCATCCGAGCTCGCCGTCGGACATGACGC
>JAHFIS010000083.1:0-470 GCA_023246275.1 Candidatus Uhrbacteria bacterium | reverse complement strand
GAGCGGTCGAGCAGGGCGGCATAGGCGAGCCCGACGGCCTGGCTCGACCCGTCGCCGAGCGGCCCGGCGGTGTTCTCGACGCCGGGAAGGGCGCCGCGGTCGGGATGTCCCTGGAGGCGGGAACCGAGCTTGCGGAGCGTCATCATCTCGGCCTTTGGGAAGTACCCGGCGTGGGCGAGCGTGGCATATTGCACGGGGCAGATATGGCCGTTCGACAGCACGAGCCGGTCGCGGTCCTTCCAAAGGGGTTTCTTCGGGTCGTGCACCATCACGTGGAAGTACAGCGCCGTAAAAATGTCCGCCATCCCAAGCGGTCCGGCGGAATGCCCGCTTCCGGCCTCCACGAGCATGTCGATGATGTCCTCGCGGATGGCAGTGGCGCGTTCCTCGAGCGCTCTGAGCTTGCGGTCATGGAGGTGAAGGTCGTTGCGGACCTTGGGGCCGAGGGAGAGATTGGGGGGCATAGGAAA
>JAHFIS010000082.1 GCA_023246275.1 Candidatus Uhrbacteria bacterium | reverse complement strand
AACTTGAAGTAGTGGAACGGCTTGCCGGCCTGGCCGATGCGATGAGTTTTCTTTCCCTCGACGTCGCGAGAGAACAGGACGCGTCCGGGCTGCTCGATGAACAGCGCGATGGAGACGACGAGCATGATCGGGGACGAGATGACGATGAGGACTGACGACGCGACGATGTCGAAGACGCGCTTATAAATCGCGCCCCAGCCGTCGAGCGGGGTCTTCTCCACCTCGATCACAGGGATGCCGGCGAAGGTGTGCACGATGGTGCGGCCGACGGTGGCGGCGAACAGGTCGGCGGAATAGCGGAATCCCATCTGGTGGGTGTCGGTGAACGCCAGGAGCTCGAGCGCCTCGTCGCGAGTCGCCTCCGGGTTCGCGAGGATGATCTCGTCGACCTCCGTCTCCCCGTGCATGGCAAGGATCTTTTTTCCGGTCGCCTCGTCGAACTTTTTCGCGTGGCCGACCACCTGGAGGCCGAAGCGCGGATACCGTTCGAAGAATCCCATCAGCGCGGCCGACGTCTTTCCGTCGCCGATGATGACGATGCGGCGCGCGCCGATCCCGTAGGAGAGCATCGTCCGTTGCAGCATGCGGATGGCGATGCGGCCGAGCGAGACGAACACCACCGCGAACGCCCACGCCGCCACCGCGATGAAACGAGATTCGAACAGGACGCGCGAGAAAAAGAGGATGGCGAACACGGCGGCCATCGCGGCCGAGCAGGCGAGAAGGACGCGCGAAAGCTCCGAGGCAATGCGGCGCGGGTGCGTCGCATACAGCCCGGCGAGCGCGAACACGGCGATCCACACGAACGCGATGGGAACGACGACGGACACGTACCGCTCGATCGTCATGTCGAAGATGACCGGGCGCACGCTCGTGAAGGCAGGAAGAAACCGCGCGTAGAACGCCGCGATTCCGGCGGCCAAAAGCGCGAGGTAGTCGAGCGGGACGAGCGCGAGCGTAAACGCGAGTTCGGATTGTTTCATATCGCTCGTATCCTAGCAAAAGACCCCGCGTTTGGCGAGGTCCTTTGCTGTCCTTGGAAATGCCTGTAAGCCGAATTTTGTCTGCCCGGCCTTGCGGCCGAGGAGATGGCAATCTCTCTGATCCGTACGTTGCCGCACGGCTTTAGCGAACTACCAAATTTGTTCTTGCACCGGAAAGGGTTTGCCACGTCACCGCGTTGCCACGGGACGAACGTCGTAGCCCTTGCGGACATCGACGCACTTTTCACGTTTCATCCCGTCTTGCGACGGAACTAGTATTGTCTCTGTGGTACTTTCCCTAGGTTTGACATCCGGTTCCAAAGCGCGAATTGCTCCAACGCCTCGACCCCCGATGCGTATGCCTGGCCGCCGTTAGCGGCTTTCCAACCCGACGTGCGTCGGATCGCGGCCTGCCTTGCGACAAGCCGGGTGTTCGGACTTTCCTCGCGTCCCCTGCGGGAAACGTAGCCATCCGGCATTCCTCGGACGATCGAAACTATAGCAGGGATTCGTCGTATCGTCAATCGTTTACAGCGTCACCCCGACCCTCTGTCGCACCTTGTTCATCTTGAACGCTGCCATGCCCTTCGCCTTCTCCGCGCCTTCCGCGAGGATACGCTTGATCTCGGTCTCGTCGGCGGCGAAATTGAGGATGCGGCCGCGGATCGGGCCGAGGTACTCGACGACCGCCTCGGCGAGGTCCTTCTTGAAGTCGCCGTATCCCTTGCCGACGTAGGCGAGCTCGATGGATTCGATCGAGCGTCCGGTCGCGACGGAGAAGACCGTCAGCAGGTTCGTGATAGCCGGGCGGTTTCGGTCCGTCCGGATTTCCGTCCCGGAATCGGTCACCGCGGACATGATCTTCTTGCGGATGGCGTCGGCGTCGTCGGTAAGCGCGATGTAGCTCTTCGCGCTCGGGGCCGACTTGGACATCTTCTTCGTGCCGTCGTCGAGCGCCATGATGCGCGCGCCCTCGGCACGGATCTTCGGCTCCGGGACCACGAACGTCTCGCCGAAGTCGCGGTTGAAACGGATCGCCAGGTCGCGCGCCAGCTCCACGTGCTGCTTTTGGTCCTCGCCCACCGGGACGATCTCGGTGTCGTACAGCAAAATGTCCGCGGCCATCAAAATCGGGTACGTGAACAGCCCGACGGTGGGGGACTCGCCCTTCGCGGACTTGTCCTTGAACTGCGTCATCCGCTCGGCCTCGCCCATCTTGGCCACGCACTGCAGAATCCACGCCAGCTCCATGTGCTCGGCCACCCGCGACTGCTGGAACAGGATCGTCTTCGCCGGGTCGATCCCGCACCCCAGGTACGTCGCCGCCGCCGACAGGATGTTCTTCCGAAGCTCCTTCGGATCCTGCGGCATCGTGATGGCATGATAATCGACGATCATCATCATGAGCTGCGTGTCACTCTGAAGCGCCACGGCTGGCTGCACCGCGCCGATGTAGTTGCCGATATGGAGGAAGTTGGTGGGCTGGAGGCCGGTGAGAGATCGTTTCATAGGGGGAAGGGGGTCAAGGTGGTCAAAGGGGTCGAGGGGGTCGAGGCGGCATCCTGTACGCTGGGCTGCTGTTTGCGTAGCCCGATCATCAGCTGGTTGAGCAGATAACCTGTTCGTCTGCGTTGGGATTCTGCCGATACGTACTGCTGCTCCGTAAGGTAGCCCAGATCCGTGGAGATTTCAATGAGTACCGCGCACTCTTGCAGGGACCCGTCCGAGATGTTCAAAAAACGCAGATAGTCCGCTCGTGAATTCTTTGCTCTGCCCTCGACGATGTTTGCCTCGACGGACACGCCGGCTCTGCGCAGCTGAGAGGTAATCCCAAAGCGTTCATGCGACGGAAATCCCTCCGTAAGTCGATACACGAGCAGTGTTAGCGCGTGCGCTTCTCGCCAGGCGATGATCTCGTGATACGGCTGTTTCATCTTCTCCATACGAAAAGGGGATTCGACTCACGCATGATATCGAACCCCCTTCCGTTTGAACAGGTATTTTTCGTACTCCCCTGATCCCTTTGACCCCTTCGAAACCCTTTCCTACACCTCCATGATCACCGGAACGATCATCGGCCGCCGCTCCATCCGCGCGAACAGGAAGTTGCCGACCTCGTCGCGGACCTTGTCGCGCAACCCGGACGGATCGACCGCGTTCGCGCCGTTGCTTGCCGTAAGCGCCTTCGAGACGATCGTCGTGATCGCGTCGTTGATCTCGCTCATGTCCTTCTGGAAGATGAATCCGCGGCTCGTGATGTCGGGCTTGCCGACCACGCGCAGGGTCTTCGCGTCGAACTTCACCACGACCACGACCATGCCGTCCTCCGACAGCTCCTTGCGGTCGCGGAGAACGACCTGGCTGACGTCGCCGACCCCGAGGCCGTCGACGAACACGTGCTCGGCCGGGATCTTTTCCTTGGTGAGCTTGCCGCCCTCCTTCCAGAACTCCATCACCTGGCCGTTGTCGACCACGAAGACATTTTCTTCCTTGATGCCCATCGAGTACGCGACGGACGCGTTCTCGCGGAGCATGAAGTGGTTGCCCTCGATCGGGACGTAGTAGCGCGGCTTCGTGAGCGCCAGGAGGAGCTTGATGTCCTCCTTGTAGGCGTGGCCGCCGGCGTGGACGTCCATGATGTCCTTGTGGATGACCGTGGCGCGCTTGCGGTAGAAGATGTCCTTCAGGCGCTGCACCGCGTTCTCGTTGCCCGGGATGACCGAGGAGGAGAACACGACGGTGTCCGTCGGGTCGATCTTGATGGCGCGGTGCTCGTCGGTGGCGATGCGGTTGAGCGCGGCGTTCTTTTCGCCCTGCGCCCCGGTGCACACCACCACGAGGCGGTTCTGCGGGACGCTGTCGATCTGCTCCATCGTGATGAGCGTGGAGGTGGACACCTTGATGTATCCGAGCTCCTTCGCGATCTCGACGTTGGTCTTCATCGAGAACCCGTCGAGCACGACCTTCTTGCCGAGGCGCTCCGAGATCTCGATGATCTGCTTCACGCGGGAGAGCAGGGAGGCGAACGTCCCGAAGATGATGCGGCCCTTGGCCTTCTCGATGATGCGCTCAAGCTCCTCGCCGATGACCTTCTCGGACACCTGGTGGCCGGAGTTCATGGAGTTGGTGGAGTCGCCCATGAGGCAGAGCACGCCCTTCTTGCCGAGGTCGGCGATGCGCTGGAAGTCGGCGTGCTCGGTGCCGGTCGGGTGGAAGTCGAACTTCCAGTCGCCGGTGTGCAGGACCGTTCCCACCGGGGTTTCGACGACGATGCCGGCCGAGTCCGGGATGTTGTGGTTGATGTGGAAGAAGGACACCTTGAACTGGCCGAGCTGCAGCACGTCGGAGATCTTGGTCACCTTGATGTTGAGCGGGCGGGTCTGGAAGTCCGTCTGGCGGCGCTTGATGATGGCCGCGCCGACCGGGAGGGCGAAGATCGGCGGGTTGCCGATGAACGGCACGGTGTGCGGGATGGCGCCGATGTGGTCGTAGTGGCCGTGCGTGATGATGACGCCTTTCACGTGG
>JAHFIS010000081.1:3295-4560 GCA_023246275.1 Candidatus Uhrbacteria bacterium | reverse complement strand
GTGGCCGTGCGTGATGATGACGCCGCGGATGTTCTTCTCCTTGCCCTTCAGGTACGTCATGTTCGGGATGATGTAGTCCACCCCCGGCATCTCCTCGTTCGGGAACTCAAGCCCGAGGTCGATGATGATGATGTCGTTCTTGTACTCGAGGAGCGTGCAATTGCGGCCCACCTCCTCGGCGCCGCCGAGCACGATGACGCGCAGCTTGTCGCCGTTCGGGGCGGTGTGCGTCGTTACCGCGGAAGCCGCGACGGACTTCTTGAACACCTTGCCGCGGAACTTGTCGAAGCCGCTCTGGACGACGGGTACCGTCGCCGGGGCCGCCTGCTTTTGGGCGGGCTGCGACGGTCGTGCCGCCTGCTGCGGCCGTGGCGCCTGCGGCTGTCGCGGGGGCATCGGGGGGCGGACGGGGATCGTTGGGATCCGTGGCCGCTTGGGCTGTTGAATCGGTGAGTCAACCATAAAAAAATCGTTTGCGTGAAGTCGAATTAGATTGTTCCTTCCACGCGATATTTACGGAGGACGCGACCAGGCATCGTGTCCTTGAAAAAATCACCTGGTGCATGTGGAGAGACTCGAACTCTCAAGCCCGTGAAGGCACAGGCTTCTGAGACCTGCGCGTATACCATTCCGCCACACATGCGTGATGGGGCCGCACATGCGGCCCCGCGTTGATTTTTATCGGAGCGCTTTCTTTGTCTTAGTGTACCACGTCTCGACTTCCGCGAAACGGTCCGCGGGGGAGATGATCCGGTCGAGGCGGACGTTCTTGATCTTCGTCGCGATCGCGTAGGCGTACGTGGACTGGTAGAGGAACACGGCCGGGACGTCCGCGGCCAGGAGGTCCTGGAAGTCCCGGTATGCCTTCGCGCGGTCGTCGGGATTCGTGGCCTTTCTTGCCGTCTCCAGGAGGGTGTCGACGTTGCGGTTCGCGTAGAGAGCAAAGTTTAACCCATTTTCCTTTGTTTGGGAAGAGTGCCAGAACGGATACGGGTCCGGGTCGAGTCCGAGGAGCGTTCCGGTGAGCAGGATCTGGTAGCTCTTCGGCTGGATGACGTCCGCGTAGAAACTGCCGCTTTCCACCGGTTTTACGTCGGTTTTGATCCCGATCGCGTTCAGTTCCGCGGCGATGATCTCCGCGTCGCGGACGAACTCGGGGTTCTGAACGGTCGTGATCGTGACGGCCAGCTCGTTCGGCGTCCCGTCCTTCGGGGCCTTTGGGAGCTCGCGCACGGTCGCGCCCTCGGGAAGGGCGTAGCCTGCGT
>JAHFIS010000081.1:0-3285 GCA_023246275.1 Candidatus Uhrbacteria bacterium | reverse complement strand
TGGAGCGTCTTTCCGGCGGCCGCGGCGTCGAACGCGATCCTTGCCACGTCGTGGTCCTCGCCAAGCGTTCCCGGAAGGATCGGCGCGTCGATGGTCCGGCCGTGCCCGTTCAGCACGTCGCGTACGAGTTTCGCCTTGTCCGCCGCCTGGGCGATCGCCGTGCGAACCGCCTTGTCCTTCAGCGACGCGTTCGCGGCCTGGTTGAAGTAGAGCGCGACCTCGCGCGGCAGGTCGGGGTGTAGCAGGGAGACCGAGCGGATCGCCGACACCTCGGTTTCCATGTCGCCCGGGACGAAGCTCACGCCCTCCACGTTCTTGTTCTCGAGCGCGTGGACCGCCTCCGTGGCGCTCGCGTAAAATTTGAACACCAGCTTCTGGAGCTTCGGCGCGTCGCCGTAGTAGGAAGCGTTCCGCTCGAGGGTATAGGAAAGGATGTTGCCGGACTTGTCCTTAGAGAACTCGGCGAACTTGTACGGGCCGCTGCCGATCGCCTCCAGGTTGCGCGAGGCGAGCGGGGCGTTGCGCGCCGCGATGTCGCCCCAGATTCCCGACGGAAGGATGCCGACCGTGAGCGTGGAGAGGAACGGCGCGAACGGCTCGTCGAGCGCGAACGCCACGGTCTTCTCGTCCACCTGGGAGACGGACACGCCGCGGAAGCTCACCGCGAGCGGGGAACGGTACTGCGGGTCCTGGATCGCCTCGACGGTGAACACCACGTCGGCCGCGCGTACCGCGTCGCCGTTCTGGAACGAGGCGTCGTCGCGGATCCTGATCGTGTACGTCTTGCCGTCCTCGGAGACCTGGACGTCCGAGGCGAGGTCGTTCGCAAGCCCTTTCTCCGGGCTCCATCTCATCAGGCCCGAGTACACGAGTCCCGCCAGGTCCGCGTCCACGTCGGACGCCGACGCATACAGCGGGTTCACGAACTGCGGCTCGCCGATGAGCGCCTCCGTGTAGTCGCCGCCCACCGCCGGGATGTCGACGCGATGCGTGACGACGTACCACGTCGCGAGCGACCCGAGCGACAGGACGCACGCCGCGATCGCCCCGAGCAGGACCTTCTTCTCCCCGAGCGACAGCACCCGCGGAAGCTGCCTCCACTGGTTGAGGCTAGGCAGCCCCGCGCCCTTGTGGGCGGAGAGGACCTGGAGGAGGGCGAGGTTCCTTTTGGGTTGGTGGGGTTTGAAAGGCATGTAGGTGGCGGGGTTGCGAATAACGAATTTGTTACTTATTACACATATGCAACGTATTGCAACGAATAGGTACGAATTCGTCCGTGGCACGCGAATCATGTTTTCTGCGGGAATGCTTAACATCCGTAGCAATTTGTTACATATGTGTAATAAGTAACAAATTCGTTATTCGCAACTCCGCTGCTTCTTACACCAGCGCGTTCGCCAGGCTCACCCCGAAGAACAGGATCGCGAACACGATCGTGGCCTGGAACAAACGCTTTTCCACGCCGCGCTTGGTGCGGTAGACGTTTCCCTCGCCGCCGAAGGACGCGCCGAGGCCGGCTCCGCGGGCCTGTAGGAGAATGCACGCGACGAGGATCGCGGCGAGAGCGAGCTGGGAGACGTTGAGGATCTGGTCGGTGTTGAAGGTCATATCTTTTTCAATTTCAGAACAAGGAGAATTGCCAAGAAACTACCAGATACTGGGTTTTTCGTCAATGCGTCCTTCCATGATATACTGAAGGGGTCAAAGATAAAAGGTCGAAGGCAAAATGGAAATCGACTTGCTCGCACATCCGCATCGCAACGTGATTGCCGCCGTCTCAACGGTGCTCGTTCTGGCGATCGTCTGCGGATTCTCCTGGCGCGTCTACCATTACGCCTCGCTCATCCAGGGCGGCGCGCTGACGGAGGCCGACCTCGCCTTCGCGCAGAAGGTGACGACGACCTCGAGGATCTCGAACGTCCCGGTACCCGCCGGCACGTTCGACGTGGCGAGCAAGGTCGCCCCGTTCCTCGGGAACAAGGACGCGAAGCTCACCGTCGTCGAGTTCGCGGACTTCGGCTGCCCGTTCTCGCGCGAGGAAAGCTTCGTCATCCGGGCGCTCGCCCTCGCCTATCCCGACAAGGTCCGCTTCGAGTACCGCGACTTTCCCATCGACGAGCTCCATCCGCAGGCGACCGCCGCGTCCGAGGCGGGGAGGTGCGCCGCCGAGCAGAACCGGTTCTGGGATTACCACGACAAGGTGTACGCGGGCCAGGACACCCTGACCGATTCCTCCTACGCGCAGTTCGCCGCCGAGCTCAACATGAACGTGGCCGAGTTCAACCGCTGCATGGCCAGCGACCGCAACCTCCCGAGGATCCAGGCCGACGTGGACGCGGGCGTCGCCGCCGGGGTTCG
The DNA here is from genome assembly GCA_023246275.1 of Candidatus Uhrbacteria bacterium. GTDB lineage: Bacteria > Patescibacteriota > Patescibacteriia > UBA9934 > GWF2-40-263 > YC12-FULL-57-11. Next base: position 927 of record JAHFIS010000081.1, on the reverse strand, counting down.
CGGCACCCCGACCTTCTTCTTGAACGGAATGCGCGTGCCGGGCGCGATTCCCGAGGTGACCTTCCGAAAGCTGATTGACCAGCTTCTGGCCCAGGGCTGACGTATGCGACTCTCCCGCCTCCTTGCGGTTCCGATCCTGGCGACGGTGTTGGTATTGGGAGCCGTCCCGACGGCCCGGGCGGCCACGACTCCCGCGACCGGGACGTGCTTCTGCTACGTCAACGACAAGGGCGCGATCAAGACCGACGGGATGGCGGACGCGAAGGCCTGCAAGACGGCGTGCGAGAAGTACGGCGATGCCTACGCCGGGGACCAATGGGCGCTGGACTACTCCGCGTGGCCTTCCTCGAACCTCCGGTGCTGGGAAAAGAGGGTCGACTGCGAGGTCGACATGGACGGCGACGCCGCCGGAACGATCGACGGCGCGTGGGGCCAGGCCCAGCCGGCCGAGTGCCTCCCGGGCTCGAGCTACTGCTATGCGGCCGACACCAACCCGACCTATCTCAACGTCGCCATCGGAAGCAAGCGCTCGATCATCAACTTCTCGGAGTACATCGGCGTCGTCTACAACTACCTGATGGGATTCGCCATGACCGTCGCGATCGTGTTCCTCATGATCGGCGGCCTCCGCTACGTGCTCGGCGCCGCGGTCGAGTCCGAGATCAAGGGCGCGAAGGACATGATGACGAAGGCCGTGGAGGGGTTTGTCCTCCTCCTGTTCGCGTACGTCGTCCTGTACAACGTGAACCCGCAGCTGATCAAACTCCAGGTTCCGAAGCTCCCGATGCTGCGGAAAGTCACCATCATGAACGGCAACGACTGCGGCGCGCTCCTCGGCCTGGCCCCGGGCGCGAAGCCGGGAGACATCACCGCCGCGCTTTCCGTCGACGCCAGCAAGGATCACGGCGCCGGCGCGAAGGCTACCAA
>JAHFIS010000080.1 GCA_023246275.1 Candidatus Uhrbacteria bacterium | reverse complement strand
GGAACACGTGATCGCCGAGAACAGCTCGAAGCGCCTGGTGCAGCATGTGCGTCGCGGTGTGCAGTCGGACCACCTCCGCCGAATGGTCGGCCAGCCCGCCCGCGAACTTTTGCTCCGATCCGGCGCGCGACAGGTCCTGGTGCTTCTTAAACTCCCCCTGGAACACCTCGCGATCAACGATCTGCCCCTTTTCCCGCGCCAGCTCCTCGGTCAGCTCCCACGGAAACCCGTACGACTGGTAGAGATTGAACGCGTCGACGCCCGACACGGCGGACGACTTCACGAAAATCTTCTCGAATTCCTTCAGGCCCTTCTCGAGCGACGCCTTGAACTTCGCCTCCTCCTTTATGATCTCACCGACGACGAACTCGATCTTCGCCCCAAGCTCCGGGTACGCGTCGCGATACGTCTCGACGTACGCCGACACGACAGACCCGCAGAACGCGTCGTTCGCTCCGAGCTTGTGCGCGAACCGGATGGCGCGTCGCACCAATCGACGAACAAAGTATCCCTGGTCCTTGTTGCTCGGAACCACGCCGTCCGCGATCAGGAAGGTCGCGGCGCGCAAATGGTCCAGCGCAACGCGGAAGGCATAGGTCTCCGCGGCATTGGTCCCATAGGTCCTCTTGGTCGCATTTTCAATGGCATTCCGCGCCCCGTCGAACAGACTGATCCTGAAAATGTCCGGATCGTCCTTCACCGCCATCGCCAGCCGTTCCAATCCCCCGCCGAAGTCGACGTTGCGCTTCGGTAATTCGACGAAGCCGGCATCCGTCTTCACGTACTGCATGAACACGTTGTTCCCGATCTCGACGAACCGTCCGCAGTCGCAGTTCACGTGGCACGGCAGCTTCGCGAACTCCGACGCCTCGTGCAGCCCGCGCTCGATCCCAAAGTCCCAAAACATCTCCGTGTCCGGCCCGCCGGGCTCCCCCACCGGCATCTTGTCCGGCGTTCCGGACCGCGACCACCAGTTCTTTTTCTCCGGATAGTAGAAGATCCTCCCGCCGTTCATCCCATAGGATTCCGAATGGTCGATCGCCTTCGCCTCGACCCCGACGGACGCGAACGCTTCCTGCCAGTATCCGACCGTCTCGTCGTCCTTGGAAATCCCAATCGCGTCATTCCCCCGGAAGACGGTCACGTACAGCCGTTTCGGGTCGATCCCAAGCTCCTTCGTCAGGAACGCAAACATCCAGCCGACCTGCTCCTTCTTGAAATAGTCCCCGAGCGACCAATTCCCAAGCATCTCGAAGAACGTCGTATGCCGGTTGTCGCCAACCTCCTCGATGTCACCCGACCGGAAGCACTTCTGCGAATCGGCGATCCGCGTCCCTTCCGGATGCGTCTCCCCAAGCAGATATGGCACCATCGGCTGCATGCCGGACCCGGTGAACAGCGTCGTCGGATCGTTTTCCGGCAGAAGCGACGCGGACGGAACGATTTTGTGTCCCCGCGCCGCGAAATAATCGAGGTAAGCCTTGCGAATGTCAGTTGCGTTCATAGTGAGCGTAGTTTGCCTTATTTCAAAGGGACGGGCAAGGCGACCATCCGTAGCTTCGCGTTGCGAACGTACCCGATAGTCGCGATCGCGGCGTTTGCCACGCCAAAGGCGCGAGACGACGGACGCCGCGCAAACGGACCGGTTGCCACCTGCGAGTGCATCGTGGACAACGCTTGCAAGGCATCCTCGCCGCGCCGTGCAAGCGCGGCGACGTATTCCTGCTCCGTACCGTTCCGCAGCCTCGACTCGGTCGCGACCCCATCAAAGTCGGACCTCGTCAACGTCAGGGCACGATCAACCTCGTCGCGATCGAACATGGCTACCAAAACCCGCTGCACGACTTCTGCGAACTCCCGCGAAGCGGAACCGTACGCATCGACATGCCGCCAGATCATTGAGATCGCATCGTCGAATTTCCCGGCCCGCGCGAACCCGTCGATCGCGCCGAACAGCGCCAGCTTGTGTCCGTCCTCGTCAAAGCTCCGAACGTCCACGCCGGAACCGGGACTAAAGTCCCCGACGAGAACCTCCGCTGGATTGATGATTTCCGATGCAAGGTCAACGACATGGTCGACGAACGCGACGGTCGACACCATCGCGGCTGTGTCCGCGACCTCCGAAAGCAGCATCACGCGTACGCTCCGATCCGACTCCTCGGACGCCGCCAGCAACGCCTCGTCCAAAAATTTCTTCGGATCCTTGCCACACGTCGCGTCGGCGCGTGCCATGGCCAGCAGGCAGGCGACGCGCGTCTCCACGAGCATCCCCGAGACGTCCAGCGCGACGACCCGTTCCGTAACGAACGATTCGGAAAGATCAATCCCGCGCCGCTCCGCCTCCAACTCGACGATGTGATATGTGACCGGCTTCCATGCTTTGTTCTCTAGGCACCTGGCCAACACCTGGAAAAATCGATTTGCCGGCAACGAGCGCGCGTAGGTTTGAAAATATGACGTAAACTTAAAATTCTCCAGAGGCTGAGAATCGCATTCAAGTCTCGCCGCCAACCCAAGCAGCTTCAACGCCCGCTCAGGGTCCGTCGAGAGAAGCGCGACCCCCTCGGCCTCTTCGACTTCCGCCTCGATCGTAAACGAAAGCGCCGGTTTGAAGTTGGAAATATACGCCCGCGCTTCCGCGACCAGTCCTGCGCGCAAATACCACCTCGTCACCGATTCGACGGTTCTCCCATCCGTCGCAAGATCGGCGAGCGCCTTGCTCAGCGCCGCCCCGGCCGCCGCCTCGCGCTCGTCGAGTCCGTTAACGATCTCCCGCCTCGATCCGACGTCGACTTCCCCGCGCTGCAGCATGATAATCCGCGCGACGAGCTGCCGCACCGCCGTCAGCTCCGAGGTCTGCAGCTTTTCCTGGATCGCCATCTTTCCGAGGTCGGCCGGATTCACGCCATGCCGCTCGCAAATTTCCCTCACCTGGGCCGCGAGCCCGTCGACGTACGACGAAACCTCGCGGGGAAGATCTTTCCGGGCTTGGTACGAAAACTCCATGTCCTGCTCGCTATGCGATCGGTTCTCCATACGTCAGTGCGTTCGCGAGTTCGCGATTGTGTTTTATGTACGGATCCACGGCCTCTTCCCAGGCTCGCCGGTTCCAGATCCCGTCCTTCTCGACGCTCGTCGCGAACGTTCGGGCCGCGCGCTTGAACCTGCGAAGGGCCGACGCGACGTTTGCCTCGCGCAGGGAGTCCTGGAATATCTCAAGGACTTCCAACTCGGTCATTCTGTTCGTCTCTTTCCCAATTTCGCTCAACAAACCGAATGGTTCCAGGCCGCGTTCCACATAGATATTTGTCACCAACCTGATCGCCTCGGCGTGCTGCCATGCCTGGTAATGTCCCGGACGAACCAGGGCGCGCGCGACGTCCTTGGCAAGAAAAATCTCTCCCGCGTCCAGCAGCCGCTCGACGATGGGCGGTACGTCCTCCGCGTACATCATCCACCAGTTGGTCTGGTCCGTGCCAAGCGCCATCCTCGCGTTCTCGACGTCGCCGCGCTCCAGGAACGCCACGGCCATCTTGCTCGCCGCGTGAAACCGCGTCCCCGGGTTCGGCGTTTCCTCAAGTAACTCGAACGCCCGCGCAGTATTTCCGAGCCGGGCCATTCCCTCGGCAGCGCGAATGACAATCAGCGGATCACGCGCATTGGAATCGTAGAGTGCCATCGCCCTGTCGGGCTTGCCCGTCCGAAACCAGTAGTCCATCTGGACCTGCTTGCCATAACCCGAAACCAACTCCTCATACCGGCGAAGATCGCCGTCGTATTTGCCCGGCGCGTACCGTTGGAGCGTCATCAGGGCATTTAGCTTCCGCTGGACGTCTTGGATCAGCTGGCAGACTTTGTAGGCGTCTTTCAAAAATCCTTCCCGCGCAAGAACGATAAACAGGTTCTCCAGTACCAAGCCTCTCGCCTGATTCGCTTCCAAGGTCCTAAGGTCCCATCGGTCCGCATCGTCTGCCATGGTGATCATCGTCTGGATTCCGAAAGGAGGTTCCGCCTTGTTCCTTCGAAAGGACTCCCAGATGGCCATCATGGCAACCAAAAGATCGCGGTTGTCCATCATGTCCACCCGCATCGGCGACGCGGGGTTTTCAAGCTCCTTGAGCCACGCGTACGCCAGCTTTGGTTCCCCAGCGCGCGCCAGTGCCCGAACCGTATCCATGCCGAATCGACAATCCTCAATCGGATCCCCAGTGGCTTCCTTTAGCAACGCGCTCAGTTCAACGAATGCCACGCCCGCGCCCGATCGTTCCACCAGGTCCCTCCCAATCTCCCTCCGCGATTCCGCGTCTATTTCTCCGCGACGCAGAGATACTGCCCACGACAACAACTTCCGCACCGCCGTCAGCTCCCCGGTCGACAGCTTCTCCTGCGATTCCTTTTTCCCGAGGTCGGCCGGGCTTACGCCATGCCGCTCGCAAATTTCCCTCACCTGGGCCGCGAGCCCGTCGACGTACGACGAAACCTCGCGAGGGAGATCCTTAGCGGCGTGGGAGAAATTTTCTTCGGCGGGATTGCGATGGGATTGTTCGATCATACGGCAAGACGTTTCTTCGCCT
>JAHFIS010000079.1 GCA_023246275.1 Candidatus Uhrbacteria bacterium | reverse complement strand
TGTCGTTACCGACGCGGCGGCGGGACCGGAACGGGAGTTTGAGGTTGGGCTGAGGCCGAAAACGTTGGCGGAATTCGTCGGACAGGAGGCGCTGAAGGAGAACCTGAACATCGTGATCGAGGCGGCGAAGAAGCGGGACGAGCCGCTCGAGCACGTCCTGCTGTACGGCAACCCGGGGCTTGGGAAGACCACGCTCGCGTCGATCATCGCGAACGAGCTTGGGGCCCAGATTCGGATCACGTCCGGTCCGGCGCTCGAGAAGGTGGGCGACCTGGCGGCGATCCTTTCCAACATGCAGAAGGGCGACGTGCTGTTCATCGACGAGATCCACCGGATGAACCGGACGATCGAGGAGATCCTGTATCCCGCGATGGAGGACTACGCGCTCGACATCATCGTAGGAAAGGGCCCGACCGCGCGGACGCTTCGATTGAACCTGGAGAAGTTCACCATCATCGGCGCGACGACCCGGCTTTCCCTTCTCTCCTCGCCGCTGCGCGACCGGTTCGGGATGACATACCACCTCAACTTCTACGAGCATGACGACATCGGCAAGATCATCCGCCGGAGCGCCGGCCTCCTGAACGTCGCGACCGACGACGAGTCCGTCGCCCTGCTCGCCGGCCGATCGCGGCCAACCCCGCGCATCGCCAACCGCCTCCTCCGCCGCGTCCGAGACTTCGCCGACGTCCGCGCCGACGGAAAGATCTCGACGGCCGTCGCCGCTGACGCCCTCAGGATGCTCAACGTGGACGCGCACGGCCTCGACGACGTGGACCGCCGCCTGCTCGCGACGATCATCGAGAAGTTCAACGGCGGCCCGGTCGGACTCTCCACGCTGGCGGCCTCCACCCAGGAGGAGATCGACACCATCGAGGACGTGTACGAGCCGTTTCTCCTCCAGCTCGGCTTCCTTGCCAGGACGCCTCGGGGACGAGTCGCGACGGACGCGGCGTACAGGCACATGGGCTTCGACCTGCCGACAAACCGCGATTCGTGATAAGATCAACTGGCTATGCAATTCTCCCTTGCCGGAATCCTCATTCCCGTCTGGTGGCTCCTGATCCTGTACGGGGTGTTCCTGACGGTCTTCCTCCTGTATTCCGCGTTCAACCTCTACCACCTCGTCCGATTCGGCACGATCAGCGTCAGTCTGTACGGCGTCATCGCGCTGTTCATCGGCGGGACGCTCCTGCTCGTCGGGATGACGGTTTTGCTGCTCCTTCCCTACGACTGGTACGCGTCCTTCTCGCTCTCCGACCTGTTCAGGCAGACGGCAAACACGCGCATGTTCCAAGGGATCTAGCCTATGCTTAGCCTCCAACAGCTTCCAAACCAAAAGCCAAACGAGCACGTCGTGCTTTTTCTGCGGCGCCAATGGTTCGCCTGGGCCAGCATCATCGCCGCGTTTCTCTTTATGCTGGCCGTTCCGGGCGGAATCGCGATATTCTTCTGGGACCGCGTCAGCGTGTGGCTCCAACATCCGATCTTTGGGCCGATCCTGACCGTCTTCGCAAGCATGTATGTCCTCAGCCTCTGGCTCTTTAGCTTCCTGGAGTTTACGGACTACTATCTCGACACCTGGATCATCACGAACGACCGCGTCATCAACATCGAGCAGAAGGGCTTGTTCAACCGCGTCGCGTCCGAGCTGCACCTGTCCGCCGTGCAGGACGTGACGAGCGAGGTGTACGGGATAATCGGAACGTTCTTCGACTACGGCGACGTGTACATCCAGACCGCCGCCGAGCACGAGCGGTTCGACCTGAAGAGCATCGAGCACCCGGAAAAGGTTAAGGAGATCATCAACAAGATGGTCGAGGAATACAAGGAAACCCACGCCAAGAACATCGTCGCCGCGATGGCGGAGGGGACGAAGACGATCTAATGTTTTAAGACTTCCTATGTCCACTCCAGAGTCCGCCGTTCCACGCGAGGCAATCGCTCAATCGTTCGCCGACGAATGTGCTTCCCTGAAGAATACTTCCGAGAAAATGTCTGACGACACGATGTTCGACCTTTACCATCGCGCGGAAAAAGCATTGGGTTCCGAGGATCTGCGTGGAAACGAGCCAAAGGACCAGGACGAAACTTATGAGCGCATGGAATATCCCTATATGGTCGTGCGCCTCGGGCATGACATGAACCTACTCCAGACGATGGACGGCATCAGCGTCGAGTCGGACGAGGAAATCGATCGAATAAAAACAAAGGAGCTTGGGATCTAATCGAAAGCGACTCCCGATCGGGAGTCGCTTTCGATCACTTGAAGTTCTTCCAAGCCCAGGAGGAAAGGGCGTCCGCGTCCTCGAATGACGAGGCGCGGGACGAGGCGCCGAACAGGACCACGAGGAGCTCGCGCTTCTCGTTTTTTGCGCTCGGGCGGAGGGCGACGGCCAGGTTCCATCCGGACTCGTCGAGATACCCGGTCTTGCCGCCGGTCACGAACACGTCGTCGTACTGCGGCTTCCACAGCATCCAGTTGGTGTTCTTGATCGTCTTCACGGTTCCCTGCGAGAGGACATTGATCGACGCCTTCGCGGTGGTGGTGTACCGCTTGATGTCGGGACGGGAAAACGCATTGCCAGCGACGACGGCAAGCTCGCGCGCGGTCGAGACGTTTCCGGTCTCGATTCCGGTCGGGTCAACGTACTTCGTGCGACCGAGGTTGAGCGCCGCGGCCCGGGCGTTCATCTCGTCGACGAACGACGACTTCGACTTCCCCGTCGCCCGGGCGATCGCGTTCGCCGCGTTGTTCGCCGACCCCACGAGCGTCGCGTACAGTAGCCCGTCGAGCGTGAACGTGTCGCCGCTCGTCACGTACAGCTTCGCGCCGCCGACGTCGTCGACCGTCTTCACGTCGTGCACCGACGCCAGTTTCATCCCCGCGTCGAGCACGACCTGCGTCGTCATCAGCTTGGTGAGCGACGCGATCGGCCAGACCGTGTCGGCGTGCGACGCGGCGAGGACGATCCCGGTCGTCTTGTCGACGACGACGTACGAGGACGCGGTCGTCTTCGGCGGCGCTGCGTGTCCGACCTGGGAAGGGGGCGTCGAAGCGGGCGCGTACGCCGACAGCGACTTGTATTCCCTCCAGCCGTACTGCCTCGCCCAGTCCTCGAGATCGATCAGAAACCCCGCGCTCCCTCCCGCCGCCTGGTACCCGTCCGACTTGTCGAACGCCTTCCGCAGGTCGGCGCGGGACGAGTAGACGGAGAGCAAGGCGTCGTTCGGGGCGGCGAGGGCGACGCTTGGAAGAACGATCGCCGCCATCGTCATTGCGAGGAGGAACGACGAAGCGATCCCGCGAAGGATTGCTTCGCTTCGCTCGCAATGACGAGGATTGATGTCGATTCGATTCATATCCAACGCATTATCGTTATGCCCCTTTGCGCGAGAGCACGAGGCGAACGGCCGTGTTTCTGCCCTGCTTGACGCGGTATTCCGCTGAGATTCCTGCGACGCTGCCGCTCTGGCGATTCCCACCGACAAGCCCGGCGCGATGCTCATCGCTGAGCCTGGCGTAGCCGTCCAGCCAAGTCCAGAGATTCTTCCTGCCGTATTCTTTCGACGTCGCGACCCGGACGTACTCGTCGACGCGCATAAGACGAAGCTCATAGTCGTTCGGATCCTGTCCCGGACCGATGAGATCGCGGATAACCTTGATGGCCCGTTCGGACGGCACCCGTTCATCGTGGTCGGAAAACAGCCTCCGGTTGAGCGTATCCCGCGAGATATCAACGACGCCTTCCTGTCCGAACAGACGTTTGAACATCGCCCGTGTCTGCGGCGATACGGCCGCGGCTTCTTCCGTGGCATCCTCATGGTTGAATTCCTTCCAGTCCATGGCCAGGACAAATTCCGCCTGGCTGAATCGCGGGATATGTGATCGCGTCATCGTTTGGGGCGTCGTATCGACGTCACGGTCGATCGTGTCCGACAGAAGGTGCTCGGCCACCCGATAAAGGAATAGGTCCGATCCCCCGAAGACAAAAGGGAGGTCCGCGCAGTTTTCCTGCCAGTATGCCTTGATTGTGTTTTCATCCGGCACGGTACCGCCGCCCGCATGAGCTTTCATGAACCTCGGGTCGCGATTGTAAATGGCATCCATGAGCTCCTGGGCCTTCGGGTGCGCCTCGACGCGCAGCTCCGAGAACCCAAGTTCTGCGGCCTTTTCCTTATCGTACGCGAATGCCTTCTCAAAAAAACTTTTCTTCCACTCGGTATTGCGGGACGGGACGCAGTTCTCCGTCGCCGCCTCCATGAGCGCGAGGCGGAGCTCCCTAAAACGACGAACGTCCTCGCTCGGCACGGTGCCGTCCTTGATAAGCGGGGCGAGCTTCGCCGGATGGTCGACGCCGTACCTCGCGCAGACCTCGAGCATCTGGCGCGCAAGGTCGTCGACATAGGAATTCACCTCGGGAGAACGGCGGGCCTTGACCATGCGGGAGGAGACGGCGTGAGACATGTCGGTTCCTTCGCGCATATTCGACGGATTATTTCCAACGCTTGGTTAGGTCGACCCCCTGGTAGAAATACCTGATGATGTCCTTCCATTCCTTCCCGTTGTTCGCCTGGCACAGCGCCTCGGACGCGCACATGCCGACGCCGTGGCCCCAGAGGGTCTTTCCCTTGTCGCACGGGCACGGGACGCTCT
>JAHFIS010000078.1:2885-4673 GCA_023246275.1 Candidatus Uhrbacteria bacterium | reverse complement strand
AGCGAACGCTGACGTACCGGTCGATCGACGACTTTCTCGCGGATCCGCCGCCCGTCTCGAAGGTGGCGACGTACCATGCGGACATCGGCAGGCCGTTTCGGATCGACGGGTACGTTCCGATGAAGGGTGGCGGCCAGTCCGTGTTTGCCAGCCTGCGCGGGAAGCACGAGTTCAAGACGTACGTGAAGGACGAGGATCTTTGGTTTTCCTTTTCCTACATGGACATGAACCGCGACGACGGAGCGGACCCGGTGACGCTCGTGGTCACGAACGCGGACGGGGTTCCGGTCGGAGACGCCCGTGCCGCGGACGACGGGGACAGCTCGGCGTCGTCGAAGTCTTCCAGGATGAAATACCTGATCCTTACCGTCCCGAACCTTCCGGAAGGGGTGTACAAGGTTCAGATGCAGTCGTCCCGCGACATCTTTTTCCGCCAGATCCTGACGACGCAGCAGAAGATGACCTTTCTCAACACGTTGTTCCTCGGCGACGAGGTCGGATACAGGGACGTCTCGGAACCGATCAGGATGTATACCGAGGCGAAGCACCTCTCGTTCGCGACGCGGCACGTCGAGGGGCTGCAGAACGTGACGGACGGGCTTTCGTCCGGGGGGCCTCTCGTGATCGACGAGCCGTACAAGCGGTTCGATCTCGACGTAAAGGAGGCGGGCGTCGTCCCGATCACGACCGAGCGCGGAGACCTCGAGGTGACGGCCGACGGCCATGTCGCGTTTGATCCGAACATGTATTTCAATCCCGACCCGGTGCGCCTCACCGACCAGACGAACCTCGACGCGCTTGGCGTCGACTACGTGTACGCGGACTACGTCTCGCCGAAAAAGGTCGGCGACTGGTACGTGGCAAGCGCGACGTTCGACGCGAGCAGGATCGTACTCGACAAGGGCGCCTGGAAGTTTGCCGTCTCCGTCCCGGGCATCCGCGCCGCGGGCGGAACGGTCACGGTGAAGTCGATCAACCTGACGATGCGCCGGCCGCCTTTCTCACTCAACGACCTGTATGGATTCATGGCAGGAACGCATCGCTAGGACGGGATTCTTCACGGCCGCGGTCTCGTACGTTTCGTTTTGGATTCTGGACGCGCTGCGCCCGGGGTTCGTCGCCCGCTACGTTTCCGTCCATCTCTTCCTCCTCGCCGCGATGATCTTCGGCGCCTGGTGGGCCGTCTCCGCCCGTAGCTACCGCGACTGGCCGTTCGCCCAGTACGTTGTCGCGGCGCTCTTCGGAATCGTCCTCGCCACGGTCGCATGGACCCTCGGCGCGGGATTTGAATCGTACCGCCTCCTCGCTGTCCTCGCCGCGCTCGTCACGCCCGCGACCGTCCTAAGTCTTGTCCGAATCGTATGAACGAATCCTGGCAAACGCTTTCCGAGGAAACCCCTGACTCCAACCCCTGGTGGTCTCACGTCCTGCGACGATTCCGAACGCCCGACGGAACCGAGGGCGAGTATCACTTCGTCCGCAACGACGGCGCCGTCCTCATCGTCGCGCGCGATGACGACGGCCGGTTCGTGATGATCAACGAGTACCGATATGTCCAGGATCGGATGTCCCTTTCCGTTGCCGCGGGCGGAATCGAGCCCGGGGAATCACCGGAGGAATCGGCGCTGCGCGAGCTCGTCGAGGAGACGGGATACGAGGCCGGAACGATCGTCAAGATCGGCGAAATCGCCGCGGCCCCCGCGTTCGCGGACGAGAACATGCACATCTTTTTCGCGACCGACCTAAAGAAGATCGGCGAGCACGACGGGGAAGTGTCGGAGGGCGTCT
>JAHFIS010000078.1:0-2875 GCA_023246275.1 Candidatus Uhrbacteria bacterium | reverse complement strand
TCGATGATGCCGTCCGCGACGGTAGAATCTGGGACAGTCACGCCATCGCGGCCTGGTATCTGGTCCGGTTGCATCTGGGCCTTTGATCGGGTAATCTCCCTGCACTATGAAACTTCTCGTCACCGGCGGCTCTGGATTCGTGGGATCGAACTTCATTCGGTACATGCTGGGCGCGTATCCCGACGTTTCCGTCGTGAATCTCGACAAGCTGACATACGCCGGAAACCCGGCCAATCTTGCCGACGTTGAGAACGAACCGCGCTATTCGTTCGTCAAGGGCGACATCGCGGATGCGGCAATCGTCGAGTCGATCCTGTCTGAGGGCGGATTCGACGCGATCGTGAACTACGCGGCCGAGTCGCATGTTGATCGATCGATCCTCGACCCAAAGGCGTTTTTGACGACCGCCGTGTTCGGAACGTACACGCTGCTCGAGGCGACGCGGAAATTCGCGATCCCGCGGTTCGTCCAAATCTCGACGGACGAGGTATACGGCGCGATCATGGAGGGCGAGACCTTAGAGTCCGCCCCGTTCGAGCCGCGCAGCCCGTATTCGGCTGCCAAAGCGGCGGCCGATCACCTCGTCGCCTCTTATTGGTCGACGTACCAGACCCCGGTGGTCATCACGCACGCGGCCAACATGTACGGCCCGTACCACTATCCGGAAAAGCTGTTCCCCCTGTTCATTACCAACCTGATCGAGGGAAAGAAGGTCCCCGTATACGGCGACGGCATGCTGGTTCGCGAATGGCTCCACGTCGACGACCACGCGAGGGCGATCGACGCGGTGCTGCGACGCGGCGTTCTCGGCGAGTCGTATAACATTGGAACCGGCGACCGCCTGCCGAACATCGAGATCACGAAGAAGCTCCTCGCGCTGCTCGGCAAGGACGAATCGTCCATTGAGCACGTGAAGGACCGCCCGGGCCATGACCGGCGTTATGCGCTAAACAGCCAGAAGATCCGCCGCGAGCTCGGATGGGAACCGAAGATCGGATTCGACGAGGGGCTGGCCACGACCGTCGAATGGTTCAAGGCGAACGAGGCGTGGTGGAAGCCGATCAAGAGCGGGGAGTACCAGAAGTATTACGATGCGCAGTACGGCGGTGACCGCGTGTCATAATTTTTTCATATGAAAAAAGCATTTTCCGTCCCAACCAATGGCATGGAGATGAATGAAATTATTGACGAATACAACAAATTTATTAAAAAGCACGTTGCGATTACGAAACAAATCAAGCAGCTAGAATCTTCCGACGTAACCGCGGTTCGCGAATCGGCTCGCATCCAGGCCCTTGACACGAGCCGGTGGAAACTTCATCGCGACATCGAAGAGCTTGGAAGCTTATTGAACAAATCCGCGGAGGACGTTCGGATGGATATCACAAGCGTTTGGTTCGATTCCATCAGTATCCAGAACGGTATGTATATCGATTGCTATCCAGCAGATTTCAATGGCAACCTCTCTGCGCCAAGGGCATTCATCAACCCAAAAAAACTGGATTTTTTGGGTTGGGAGTACACGGCGGGGGATCATCCCGGCATTGTATTGCGTCTGAATTCCCTGCAGAGAGACCCATCCATTTCTCCGGATATCAGGATTCCGCTGGAATTTTCTTCAGAACTTGAGGAAAGACTTCACGCCTGGATAAAAAAGAACTTTGAAGTAATCCAGGACATTTGCTTGGTGCCCGTTTGGTCACATGAAGGACATGTTCACACAGAAATGATCGGCACCGGGGTATTTGTCCCTGCCCGTTACGCCTCGTTGGTCCTTGATCAAATCCCAACCTTCCTGGCCGAATCAAGAATCACTCTCGCCGACCTTGAAGGGTCCCGCCACGTTTGGCAGGTCCTTAAGCAGGACAAGATTCGGGACGGATTTACGTCCCTGTTGCCATTTTTCTTAGACGATACTATCGACAAGAAGTTCAAAGATAACGTCCTTGCTTATTTGGATTCCATTGATATCGCAAACGAAAAGAAAATTCCGGGTTACTCAGAACCTGGTGAGTACTCCCTGGGGTTCTCGCGGCTGGATAAAAAAACGACCGTTACTATGTACGCACGCCGTCCGCCAACCCTGGAACCTGGAAAGAAGAAAAAAGCAAATGGTCGATCGTGGGATTCTAAGCAATGGAAGACCGAGACTCTTTTTTCTGGATCCCCGCAAGAGTTTTCAGATCGCCTACAATTGGAAACCGCAAGAATACGAGAAGGAATTGTCGAGTTTGATGAGTCCGTCATCCGAGACAAAGAACGATCGCGGGATGCTGCTATCGAACGCGGTCAGGATGCATTAGAACATTTGGAAACGACATTGATTAGCAAGGATGCCAGGCGCATCGGTAGAAAATCAACATGAACGGCTATGAAAATCTTGATATTCGGAAACGGCTACGTTGGCAATCGTTGCAAGGACGCGTGGGGAGACGAGGCCGTCCTTTCGACCGTTCATGTGTCGTCGAAGGACGACGCGCTGGCGGAGATTCGTCGCGTTGGGCCGGACGCGGTGCTGAACTGCGCGGGGGTGACCGGAGTACCGAACGTGGACTGGTGCGACTCGCACCAGTTGGAGACGATCCTGGGGAACACGCTGATGCCGATCGCGCTTGCGGCGGCGTGCCAGGAGGCGAACGTCTACCTGCTGCACATGGGCTCGGGCTGCATCTTTTACGGTAACTCTTCGCATCCCGACGGCCAGTGGCGCGAGGACGATTTTGGCAACCCGCTGCCGGCGTACTCCCGGTCGAAGTGGGCCGCCGACCTGGCGCTCTCGACGCTTCCGAACGTGGGAATCGCGCGCATCCGCATGCCGATCGACCGCGTTCCCGGGCCGCGCAACCTCATCAACAAGGTGGCGGGATACAAGAAG
>JAHFIS010000077.1 GCA_023246275.1 Candidatus Uhrbacteria bacterium | reverse complement strand
TACGCGGTCGGAGCCAGCGGAACCGTGCGATACAGCGACGATAGCGGCGCAACCTGGACGAACGGCGACGCCAACACCTCGAACGACCTGTACGACGTTGCGGCGATCAGCTCGACGAAAGCGGTGGCGGTGGGAGAGAGCGGCACGGTCGTTCGCACGACGGACGGCGGCGACAGCTGGTCCGCGATCGACCCGGACTACCTCACGAGCAACCATGCGGACTACGACCTTCGCGCCGTGACCATGGCCTCCTCGACCGTGGGGTACGCCGCCGGCCAGTACGGCGTGCTCCTGAAGACCACCGACGGCGGGGCAAGCTGGGACGAGATCGACAGCCCCGAGGCGGACGCGAACAACAGCCTGAACTCCATCGCGATCTCGGGGACGTCCAAGCTCTGGGTCGCCGGCGAGAACGGGGTCATCCACGCCAGCACGGACGGAGGGTCCACCTGGACGGACGAAACGTCCGGAACCGGCGAGGACCTCGTCACGATCGTCTTCGTCGACTCGACGCACGGATTCGCCAGCGGGAACAACCGGAAGTTCCTCAAGACGACGAACGGCGGAACGACCTGGACAGCCGTCACGGTCTCCGAGCTCAGCAGCGGCGATACGATCAATGATATTTCCTTTCTCAACAGCTCGGTTGGAATCCTGTCGAGCGACAACGGCGACCTGCTCGAGACGGACGACTCGGGAAGTTCCTGGACCGCGATGAGCATCTCTGGATCCACGGTTCTGATCGACCTTTCGTACGTCTCCTCGTCTGCCCGATACGGGGTCGGCGAGGGCGGCGACATTTACCGCTACGATTCCACCGCCCCGACCAAGCCGGCCAACTTCGACGTGGAGGGCGACAACGGCGCGGTCACGGACACCACCCCGGACTTCTCCTGGACCGCCTCGACCGACGGCGAGTCCGGCGTCGACTACTACGAGTTCAAAATGGACTCCGGCAGCTACGCGAAGGTGAGCGACGGGACGTCGAAGACCTATTCGACCGTCCTCTCGAACGGCTCGCACACGGCCTCCCTCTACGCGGTCGACCTCGGAGGCAACCCAAGCTCCGTCGCGACCGTCACGTTTACCGTCGACGCGGACTCCTCCTCGAGCGGATCGCCGAGCGTCTCCTCGATCACGCCGAGCACCGCGCTCAAGGACTACACCGTCACCTTCTCCTCCCGCGTCTCCGACAACAAGTCCGTCAGCTCCTGCGACCTGTACGTCGACGGCGCGAAGTCGAAGTCGATGACGCTGAAGACGGACCTGGCGTACGCGACGGAAAAGTTCACGACGACCGGCTCGCACGACCTGTACGCCCGCTGCGAGGACGCCGACGGCAACAAGACGAGCGGAACGACCACGACCGTCACGGTCTCCTCGGCCTCAAGCTCCGTCACCCCGGGAAGCATCATCAAGCTCGGCTGCGAGGGCAACGTCTACGTGAACGACCCGTGCACGGCCGTCTACTACTACGGCTACGACGGCCTGCGCCATGCCTTTCCGAACGAGGCCGCGTTCAAGTCTTGGTTCACGAACTTCGACAAACTAGTCATTCTCTCGAGCACGGCCATGGCCAACATTACGCTCGGCCGAAACGTCACGTTTCGTCCGGGAACGAACCTGATCAAGTTTTCCACGAACACGGTGTACGCGGTCTCCTACGGAGGCATTCTGCGCCCGATCTCGACGGAAGCCATCGCCACCGCGCTGTTCGGCAGCTCCTGGGCATCCCAGATCTCGGTCGTCAGCGACGTCTTCTATTCCAACTACCGAGTCGGCTCCGCCATCGACAGCAGCAGCGACTACTCGTCGAGCTCGTCGAAGTCCGGAACCTCGACGATTGACGCGACGCTGTAACTACCGCACCATGACCACCCCTGGCCCCTCCTCCCTATGAGGAGGGGGGGGGAACGCATATTTATGCCCACCCGACTCAACAAATTCCTGGCCGACCGCGGCATCTGCTCCCGCCGAAAGGCCGACGAGATCATTGAGGCCGGCGAGGTGATCGTCAACGGAGCCGTCGCGACGGTCGGGCAAAAGGTGGAAGATACGGACGAGGTCCATCTCAAGGGACAAACGGTCGCGGCCGAGAAGCCGAGGCCGCTGTACCTCGCGCTCAACAAACCGGTCGGGATCATCACGAGCGTCGACCCAAAGGCGCGGGACAACGTGATTTCCCTGCTTGGGATTGCGGACCGCGTTTTCCCCATCGGCCGCCTCGACGTGGCGTCGTCTGGACTGCTTCTGCTGACGAACGACGGACGGCTGTCGGAACACATCACGCACCCGCGCTACGAGCACGAAAAGGAATATGTCGTCACGGTCGACCGCGATATCGACGATGGCGCGCTTGCCCAGATGCACAGCGGCATCACGATCCTCGGCTCCGTGACGCAGCCGGCGACGGTCGTACGCGTCCCGGGACGAACCCGCTCGTTCCACATCACGCTCAAGGAAGGCCGCAACCGCCAAATCCGCCGCATGTGCGAGGCACTCGGCTACCGCGTGGTGAAGCTCAACCGCATTCGGGTGATGAACATTCTGCTCGGCGACTTGGAGGAAGGAAAGTGGCGGAACCTCACGGAGGCCGAGACGAGACAGCTGCTCGACCTGACGCTCGAGAACGAGAAGCCGTCCGACGAGGTTCGATTCCATTAGATTTCGGTCGCTATGAGCAGACGGAAGGTTGCGATCGAACGGACGGAGGAGTTTGAGAACGCGCTTGCCCTGATGGAGGGCAATGACGCGTTCTTGTTCGTTACCGGACGCGCGGGAACGGGAAAGTCGACGCTGCTGAAGCTGTTTCGGGAGAACACGAAGCTCGACTGCGTCTATCTTGCCCCAACCGGCGTGGCCGCGCTTAACGTGAACGGCGAGACGATACACTCGTTCTTTCGGTTCGCCCCCGGCATCACGGTCCGCGAGGCCGCGGCGAAGGGAAAGAGCGCGGACGCGGAGCTGTATCGGAAGGTGGACGTGATCGTGATCGACGAGATCTCCATGGTTCGCGCCGACCTGATGGACTGCATGGACGCGTTCCTCAAGTCCGCGATGCGAAACACGACTCCGTTCGGCGGCAAGCGTATCATCGTGATCGGGGACCTCTACCAGCTTCCTCCCGTGGTCCGCAAGGACGAGGCCGAGGAGTTCGCGAACAAGTACCCGAGCCCGTATTTCTTCTCTTCCGAGGCGATTGATTTGTTACGCGCCGTCGGCGAGATTCGATTCGTCGAGCTCGACCGGATCTTCCGCCAGACGGACAAGGACTTCGTCGACGTTCTGAACGGCGTGCGGAACCGAACGGCAACGGACGCGCACCTCTCCCTCCTGAACCAACGGGTCGTCGCGGCGGTTCCGAACGAGAAGGACCCGCCGATTTACCTCACATCGACGAACGCGGCGGCGGACGAGATCAACGCCATGCGGATGGCCGAGCTTCCCGGGAAGACACGATCGTATTCCGGCAACAAGAATGGTATTTTCGCCGAGAAGGACTTCCCCGTCGACCCGAACCTCGAGCTCAAGGTAAAGGCGCGCGTCATGTTCCTGAACAACGACTCGCAGGGCCGCTGGGTCAACGGGACGCTCGGAACGATCTCGTCGGGGCACAAGGACACGGTCATCGTCCAGATCGACGACGGCAACGAGGTCGAAGTCGACGTACACACCTGGAGCAGCTATCGCAGCGTCTATGAGCGCGAGAGCGGGCATCTGAACCAGGAGAAGGTTGGATCGTATACGCAACTCCCCATCAAGCTCGCGTGGGCGACCACGATACACAAAAGCCAGGGGAAGACCTTCGACAAGTGCGTGATCGACCTCGGACGCGGGGCGTTCGCGGCGGGACAAACGTACGTGGCGCTCAGCCGGTGCCGCACGATGGACGGGATCCGCCTAGCCCAACCGATCACGAAGCGGCACCTGCTCGTCGACTGGCGCGTCTCCGAATTTCTCACCGCGCTCCAGTACGGCATCGCCGATTCGACGCAGGGGAAGGACAGCAGGCAGACGATGCTCGAGGACGCCATCATGGCCGAGGCGTCGGTCCGCATCACCTATCTGAAATCGTCGGACGCAAAGTCCGTCCGCCTGATCACGCCATACGCGATCGAGGAGGAGGAGGAGTACAACGGCCAGACCTTCCTCGCGCTCCGGGCGTTCTGCCACGAGACGAAGGGCGAAAGAGTCTTTAACCTCAAGCGCGTCCTCAAAGTCGAAACCGCATAACCCTTAAGCCTTCAGCCTATCTCCCCTATGTCAATGAAACTCTACGGCCGCAACGCAGGTTCCCCACTCCGCTGCCACTGGACCATGCACGAGCTTGGCCTCCCATTCGAGATGGTCGCCCTGAACATGCAGGCAAAGGAACATAAGGGACCAGAGTATCTTGCAATCAACCCGACTGGACAGGTCCCGACGCTCGACCACGACGGGTTCATCCTTGCCGAGTCCCTCGCCATCAACGACTATCTGATCGAAGTCGCCAACTCCGACCTCGGAGGCGCGGACGCGCAGGAGCGCGCGAAGGCCGGGCAGTGGTCGCTTTGGACGGTCCTGAACGCGCAGCCGGAACTCCTCTCGCTTGCCATGCCGAAATGGACGGGCATTCCGCTGACCCCCGAGAATGACGCCGCAATCCGCGCGAAGCTCGACAAGCACCTTCAGATCCTCGAAGCG
>JAHFIS010000076.1 GCA_023246275.1 Candidatus Uhrbacteria bacterium | reverse complement strand
GCCCACCAAAATGAAGAACACGGAGACGATGATGATCGCCGCGGAAACTTTCGGGTGCCTCACGTGCAGGCGCAGGTGCCGGTCAAGCGGGGCGAGAACAACCGCCACGATGGCCGCGCTGACCATCGCGATCGCGTACGGCTTCACCACGTTCCAGAAGAGGACCGCGACGCCCGTCGCGAACAGCAGGAAAAACCATTTCGCGATGGAGGCCGTGTGCTCGCGGTGCAAGGAAGGACGTGGCATATGCCGACATTGTAGCACGGACGGGCGGAACGTTGACATAACGGGTCGTTTCCTATATGTTCTCACTCGGTCGCGCATCCCGCGCAATCGCCAACCGGAGAGACAAGATGCCATTGGTCATCGGGGCGCTGCTCCTGCTCGTCGGCAATGCCGCGGCGGAAGCGCCAGTTCCCCACTGGCTCCAGCAGTGCCACGTGCACTCGTCAAAAAGCCCGTGGTACCCGAAGCTGCTCGAGGCATACCAGCGCGTTCAGGACGCCGGGCTCGAGTGGAACGAGGAGACGTGCGAGGTCACCGTCCCCGACTCGCTGCGCAGCACCGTCGCGTTCTGCGACGTGGACGCACGCGGCCCGGACCGCGGAATCGGCGACGTCGTCCCTCCCGCGACCTGCGTCATCGACGCGCGGCTCGACGGGATCTCGGGACTCGCGTCCCTCGTGGCGCGGGCCGAGGCCGCGTCGCGCGAAGCGAAGGCCCAGGCGGCCGCCGCGGCGGCCGACGGCCGCGAGGCACGGTCGCAGGCGACGGACGCGAACGCCTCCGCGAAGGAGGCGCTTCGGCTCGCGCTCCAGGCGAGCGTCGACGCGGCGTCGGCCAAGGCCGACGCCGACGGGTCGCGCAAGGCGGCCGAGGAGGCCGCGGGATCCGCGAGGGACGCCATGTACCTCGCGAGGGCCGCGGACGGAAAGGCGCGACGCGCGCTCGCGAGCGGCGGATACTTCATCGTCGAGGGCGGCGCGTTCGGCGTCTCCCGGAACGAGGTGGTCGTCCCGTACGGAACGGACGGGATCCTCGCGGAAGGATACGCGGAGGCCGACGTCACGCGGCGCAGAACGCTTCGGGCCGCGAGCGCGTTCGGGGCCGCCGCGGGTATCGAGACCGGGTTCGCCTGGCAGGCCGCCCGGATCGGACTCGCGCTCGGAGGCTCCTGGTCGCCAGAGAAAAGCGAAACCGACTCGTTCGAGACCGTCTCGACGAACGGCTTCGACGCCTCGGCCGACCTGCGCCTGGGCCTCGGCTCTGGAACGTGGAAAATCGGCGTCGGTCCTTCCGTCGCCGCCACGATGCTCGGCCAGAGCCCGAGCGCCACGCCCGCCGCAAGCGGCGTCGTCGTTGCCGGATTCCTCGAGATCCGCTACCTTGCGAGCGACGATCGGCGCTGGAGGACGTTCGCAATCCAGCTGCGGGCCGGAGACGAGGCGCTCAACACGTCCGTCGAGAACTACGAGCAGACCCTGCATGCGCCCTGGGCGTCGGTCGGCCTCCTGGTCGGAATCGGCGGCGGACCCGAGGCGCTCACCCCAACAGAAAGGAAGTTCCAATGATCCTGTTCCTTCTCTCCGCCGCGTGCGGAACGTCCGAAGTCACCGCGGGCCCCAAGGACGCGACGGCCGACTCCGGCAGCGCCCCGCCGCCGGACACGGGCCGCGACACGTCGTCCGACGCCTCCGACACGGAGACGCTCGGCGACGACGCGAACCCGAGCGAGCCGGGCAACGTGCTGCTCCGAATCCAAATGGGACGCGCCGAACCAGGGATCGCCTTCTGGTACGGCTACTGCGCCGACCGCGACGCCGCCGCCTGCCCCGAGTGGTCGGAGGCGGGAACGGTCGTGAACCAGTCCGCGTACGACTTCGACTACGTGGCGCTGTCCGGATCGATCCGCTTCGACGGCCTCGTCGACGACGACGGCGACGGAACGTCCGACAAGGAGATCGCCGACGAGGACTCCTCCGGCTGCTACCGCACCGGCGACGCCACCGCCACCATCGACGGCCACGACGTCTCGTCCCTGGTCGAGCTCGTCCAGTCCGCCGACCAGGGCTGCGTCCTCGGCCTGTCCGTCGACGCCGCCTGGGCGCAAGTCACCGCCGGTCCCTGAGCTCTCTCGGGGATTTTTTCTTTGGGGGACGCCTCCTCCCTTGACGCGCGGACGGATCGAGGGTACCGTCGCGAGCGGAGAGAATCATGTACCCTTCCCTTGAGATCGAAGACCCGTCCGACCACCCGCTCGCCCGCCTGACCCCGCTTGCTCCCCCGCCGCATCCGAAACCCGTTCCGACCACCGCCTTTGACGCGATGATCGGCATGTACCGGATGGGAACGGGATGCGAGTCGTCGCCCGTCGCGCGGCTGGAAAAAATCGCGCGCGCGTGCGATCCGACCGTCTCGCTGCTGCTGCAGGGAGCGTTTCTGTGCGGCGTGGGCGCACGTGGAAATGATCCGCGAACCGGGTGGAGCGCCGACAGGGAATCGCTCGGCCACTGCTGCGCGGGCCTCAAGCTTCTTGCGAGGGCGTTTCTGGAAATGACGCGCAAGGACCGCGAGCACGCGTTCGTCGCCGCGAAATCCGACGCCGGCTGCAAGGACCTTGTCATCTCCGTCGTCGGCGCGCTGTGCGAGGCGCACGTGGCCTCCGCGATGTCCGATGCGGGAATGAGCGTCTTCGAGGGGGCGGTCGACGACGACATCGAGCTCGAGGTGGACCAGATCGCGACGTTCCCGGACATGTCCGACGGGCTCCTGGTCCAGGTCAAGGGCGACCGCGACTGGACCGGCCTCGAATTCGTCCCCATCATCGGTTCGCCCGTGACGAACGCCACCCTGGCAAAGGCCGAGCGCTTCAACCTCGCCAACAAGGTGCGCTTCACTCCCGTCCTCGCCAGGCTCGGGACCGGCAGCGGCGCCCTGTTCGGCTACCGCGACCCCGATCGCCTCGAAGCCGCCAAACGGTCTCTCGCACTTCTCCGCGGTCCCGCCTAGGGATGGCGGTTTTTCTGTACGAACGCTCTCCATCGCCCGGCCCACGCTCCACAGCGGTTTGAACCGCTGCTCGGGCGTAAAAACCGGGAGCGGCCGGAACGGCGACGGTTCCTTCAGGCAAACGTTGGCGTTCGTTGCCGGTCGAGCGAGGCGAGCCATAAAAAACGACCGCCTATCCTAGGCGGCCAGCAACGATCGTTGTGCGCGAACCTCCGCGTGAATCAGGCGGCGAAGACGCTCCATATTCCTGCGCTCCCCCGCCGGACACTCGTCCACCATTCGGTCGAACAGCGGATAGTACTCGCGCTCGGTCTCGGCAATCTGCTTCCGGCGGAAGTCGTCGGATCCGTGACGAAGCGTCCGCAGGTTGTGAAGCCGGTCGCACGCCTTCAGCCGGAACGTCTTCCACGTGCCAAATGCGGCGAGCCGTTCCCCGTACCCTTCCTTCGGCACCTTGCTGACGCGGCTGACCTCCCGAGCCACGTCCGAGCCGTAGTTTGCCTCGATGAACGCCGCGGTCAGCCGCGTATCCTCAATCGCGTCGTGCAGCAGCGCCTCCTTCACCGCGTCCGGGTCGCGACATCCCGCCTCGTCGACCATGATGATGGCGACACCCCGCAGATGCTCGAAGTACCTGACGGGTTTCCCGTTCCCGTCGATCTCCTTCCGGAACCGGGGCCGGAACTCCGCCTTCATCACGATGTACACGTCGTGCAGCCGATGCACGTCCCGCTCAGGAAACACGGCCCGCATCCGGGCAAGGAACGTTGAGAGATTTTCCTTCATGGCTGTCCTCCGGCCCGAGAAGGTACACCGAAACGTCGATTTTGTAAAGGCCTCGCCCTATCCCGTCTCCATCGCCCGGCTCACGCTCCACAGCAGCTTGAACAGCTGCTCGTACGTCTCGCGCAGCGGCTTGCTCTCGACCGTCCAGGCAAGCCCCTCGGCTTTCGTCGTAAAAAACCCGACGGTGTCGTCCCAGAAGAGGACGGAGCAGCGGAAGGTCAGCTCGCGCGGGAGGAAGCGGGCCTCGCGCAGTTCCCTGGCGTGGGTCGGCTTCGCGTATTTCTTGATCTCGTTCGCCTCCACGCGCAGGCTGTTGAGCCGCACGCCCGCGTCGACGCGTCGCCTCGTGAAGTGAAACTTTTCGCCGAGCACGTCCTGCAGGTCGCGCGCCGAGACGATCTCGTAGACGAGCTTCGACTCGGACGCGAGGGCGGCGTGGAAGATGTCGGCGGCGCGCTCGCGGTCGTAGACGCGGATCTTCGGCGAGACGGTCGGCGCCGAGCGCATCGCCTTCAGCATCGGGATGATTCCCGACACCTCCTCGGCCTGGCGCTCCAGGATGCGCCGAAGCACGGCCGGATCCTCGGCCTCGTCGACGCTGCGCGACTTGCACTTCGCCAGCGCGACGAGCCCGAGGTCGACGAGCCGCCTGGCAGTCGACTGCACGGTCGTCGCGGGAAGCCCGGTCTGGCGGGCGATCGGCGACGCGGTGGACGTTCCCTGCGACAAAATTGCGAGATACACGCGACGGTCGTTTTCGCGCAGCCCGAACCGCTCCAGGACCTCCGTAATTTCTTTTTGCATATCAACGATTTATTTCGTTGTTATAAGTATACAGTATTTTGCAGTGATTAGCAATATTTATATAATTTACTCGAATATCAACGATACTTTTATATTCAAAT
>JAHFIS010000075.1 GCA_023246275.1 Candidatus Uhrbacteria bacterium | reverse complement strand
CGTTCCCTCGCGGCGTTCTACGCGGCCGAGGCGATGCTGTTCACCTTCGTCCTGACCCTGAAGAAGAACGCAAGGCACCAGGGGTTCGAGTCGTTCGTCGCGGATTTCAACGCGGACGCGGAGAGCAAGTCCGCGCTCAAGGACCAGGCGGCCCTGCTCGACTGGTTCCGCGTGAACGAGTACGTCAAGCGCTCGCCCGTCGAGCAACCGCGCCACGACCTCCACCCCGACGAGATCTTCTCGCTCGTGCGAGACATGGACTTCGCCCCGATCGGACCGGAAGGGATCCCGATCGATTTCTCCGCCCTGACCCACGACGGCGTCCCGCTCCGCGGAAGGCTGGACGTGCTGCCGAACACGGACCCGTTCATCCTCGCCGTCTTCGCGCTCTTCAACAGGGCGGGCGACGTCATTTCCGCCGGGGCGGTCTCCCGCCTGACCGGAGAGATCGTGCCGTGCGGGATGAACTTCGTCCCTGCGCGCGTCTGCTTCGACGACCACGAGCTGTACGAGGCCGTCCGCGCGTGCGTCCTCCAGGGAATTCTCGTCGCCGTGGACGCCGGCGCGCTCGTCGAGCGAACGTACGTGAACCTCACCCCCGAGGAAAAGGCGCGCCTCTGCCGCGCCGTCACGCACACCGCGGACCGGCCGCTCGCGCGGCCGCCCGCGACCAAGCCCTCAACGTCAACACCGAGCGTTGACGTCTCGATCCCAAACGAATCCACTGCGGGACGCGGAACGTCAACGCCGAGTGTTGACGTTCCGTCTCCGCCGCGATCCCCGATCCGCGCCGAGCCGTCTCGCGCCGAGATCGCCGCGATCGTGGCCGAGATGAACCGCCCTCGTCCCGACTCGGAGCGGCGGACGCGCATCATCGTGAGGCGCGAGGGGTGCCTCACCTGGCCGCGCATCATGCGGGCCCTGGTCCGCATCGGGGTCGAGGTCGACCTCACGGCCACCCACCCGAAGCTGCGCCTCAACGGCAGGAAGACCGGCTACGTAAACTCGCACGAGGCAAACGAGGGCAAGATCCGCACCGCCCTCTACGTCGCCCTCGACGATCTCGGGATCGAGGAAGACACCTTCTTCGCCAACCTCCGCTGACCCGCCGCCCCTAAGGGAAGGCGGGATTTTTTGTCTCCTCTCTGGTTAAAAAAAGAGAAGCCGGAGGCTTCTAGAAGTCGCCGCGGCGCATCGCGGCGAGAAGGTGCCAGTCGTCCGCGACCAGGAACGCGTCGATGGCGTCGAAGTGGCCTTCGCGCTCCAGCTGGCGGAGACGCTCCGCGGTGCGCATCGGCTGGGGGTCGTGCGCCGGGAGGATAAGGATTCCCACGTTGTCGGGATGCTTCATCCGCGCGAGCATGCTTGGCGTGTCCTCGAGGACGATGACGTCGCGCTCGGCAACCTTTCGCTTTGCGCAGAACGCCTCGCGCGCGGCGCCCTTGGTCGCCTCGGTGACCACCGTCGACTCGTCGCACCCGTCGAGCACACGCCTGCCGTCGTCATCGCGCCAACGAAGGCGGAGCGCGTACGTCTCGGCGACGGGAACGTCGTGCCTTGCCGCCCAGCCGGACACGTAGTCGTGCAGCCCGTAGCTGACGAGCGCCGCGTTCCCGAACGGGAACGACCGGAACAGCTCGTGGATTCCTCCGCGAGGACGCTGTGCCGCGACCAGCTCGCTCATGCGCTCTGATGACAGACGGGATGACACGAGGCAACGAATGTCTTCCATGATCAGTCGGACGTCTGCCTCGTCTGAACGAGGTCCGTCAAAATGCTCCCGGACGTTTCGATCGTACGTCTCAACGTCCTCCTCCGTCATGCACGACCGCATGTCGAGCCACTGGCTCCCGGCGATCACCGTCCCGTCGTTGTCGCTCACGAGCGCCTTCGCGCCGCGAACGCGCTTCCTGAATCTCTCCTCTTCCCAGCACGGGCCGAGAAGCAGCGTCGAGTACTTCTCTTCCTCCCTCACCCCGTCCAGCATGCGAATCAGCTCCGCCGCCGACCGGATGCCCATCGTTCGATTCGAACGTCCCATGAAAGCCCCTGTTTGCCGGCCCAACCTACCATTTTTGACCGTTTCGTCAAGCCAACGACCGAGAATCTTGCCAAAATCCCGCCATTCCCCTATACTTCCGGCACTTCTATTCATAGCCCCGTCGGGCCCTCCGATACGCATCGGAACGCCTGCCGGCAATCTTCTTATGTCCGACACGGACGCAACGGCCGTCGCGCAGACGGAATTTCAGAAACTGATGGACGAGGGAACGTACCTCACCATTCCCAAGGTGGGCGACGTGGTGAAGGGCAAGATCATCTCGGCCGACCGCCGCGAGGTGCGCGTGGACATCGACGGCATGACGGTAGGCGTCATCCGCGGCCGCGAGATCTTCTCCGAGAACAAGGACTACGACGGCCTGGGCGTCGGCGACGCGGTGGAGGCGACCGTCATCGACCTCGAGAATGAGAACGGCGAGATGGAGCTTTCGTTCCGCTTCGCGGGCCAGAAGCGCGCGTGGGAGGAGCTTCGCGAGATGTTCACCACGGGCAAGATCATAGACGTGAAGATCACCGAGGCGAACAAGGGCGGGCTCATCGTGCGCGTCAACCACGTCACGGGCTTCCTGCCGGTCAGCCAGCTGTCCCCGGACCATTACCCGCGCGTCACGGGAGGCGACAAGAACAAAATCTTCGAGAAGCTGAAGAGCTACGTCGGATCCTCGTTCACCGTGAAGGTGATCGACGCCAACGAGAGCGACGAGAAGCTGATCGTCTCCGAGAAGAGCGTGTGGGAGGACCGCCAGAAGAGCGTCATCGCGCAGTACCGCGTGGGCGACACCGTCGAGGGAGAGGTCACCGCGCTTGCGGACTTCGGCGCGTTCGTGCGCTTCGGCTCCCTGGAAGGCCTGGTCCACATCTCTGAGATCGCCTGGCAGCGCATCGACCACCCGCGCGACATCCTGAAGATCGGCGCGACGGTGTCGGCCGAGATCATCGGGATCGAGGGATCCAAGATCTTCCTCTCCATGAAGAAGCTCGTGAAGGACCCGTGGTCCGACATCCAGAAGCGCTACAAGGTGGGCGACACGGTCGAGGGCACGGTGCTCAAGATCAACCCCTTCGGATTCTTCGTGGAGCTCGACCCGGAAATCCACGGCCTCGCGCACGTCTCCGAGCTCTCGAACGTCCCGGGCATCGACGTCAACACGCTTGCCAAGGCCGGCGAGAAGATGAACTTCAAGATCATCTCAATCGAGCCGAACGAGCACCGCCTGGGCCTGTCCCTGAAGGCGCTGAGCGACAAGGCCGAGGCACCCGCCGCCGAGGTCGTCGCGGAGACGAAGAAGGAAGAGGCCGTCGCCGCCGAGTAATTGAGGATCGATTGGAAGCGTCCCGTCATTTGGCGGGACGTTTTGATTGGCAATGATTGACGAAACCCCAAAACGCTGGTATTCTCCGCCCTTCGTTCTTTTCACCGATTTCCAAGGAAAATCCCCATGACCGACCAATCCGCCCCGATCCGGCCCCTGCGACGCGCGGGTCCCGAGGATCGCGCCATCCTGATGGGCGCGCAGGTGCGCACGAACCGCGAGCACTACTACCGATTCCTCGTCGAGAAGATGGGATGCGTGTTCCTGCCGGAAAACGTGGACGAGGAGGCCTTCGAGTCCCTCCTCTCCAGGAACGCCGACCTCCGGTCGTACCTCGACGACCCGGACACCGACCCGTGGCTCATCGCGAAGTACCTGCTGGCCAAGTTCCCGCAGATCTTCATCGCCATCGAGCAGGTGTACAACATCACGGTGGACTACAAGATCCGCCGGTGCAAGCGCACCGTCGCTCCCGACCGCGAGCGGACGGAGAAGGACGCGACGCTTCCGCCCGACTTCTGGAAGTACGTGTCCGACGACGACGTCCCGATCATGGCAAGCCATCGCCTGCGCACCGACGTCCGCGCGTTCAACGCGGATCCCGACGGGTACCTCGCCCACCTGCGCGGCCAGTCGGCCGCCACGGCCGAGGACAAGGAGCGGCAGGTGCTCGACCGGCTCGTCGCGCTGTTCGCCTCGCTCGGGGCGATGGCGTTTCCCGCGTTCCACGCGCATATCAACGGGTCGGACCGGCCGTTCCCGTCGATGCACGTCCGGATGTGGATCCAGCAGATGAAGGAGCGCGGCAACGCGCTCATCTGCGGCGACGTCGGAACGCAGAAGACGTCGGCCGCCATCGTCGGGCTCCACGAGCTCGGCGTGAGGCGGACGCTCGTGACTTCCCGGAGCTACGCGCGCAACAACGTGTGGGAGGGCGAGGTCCCGGTCTACTATCGCGACGCGCCCGACGTGCTGGTGCTCAAGGGCGCCAAGGACCTCCGCCGTCTTCAGGCCATGCCGGACGCCGAGCTGCGCTCGTACGCGTACGTGGTCATGGGCTACGGCGACATCCAGCACAAGAACGGGGACGCGTGGACCGAGGCGCTCGCCCGCTACGAGCCCGAGGGGATCATCGTGGACGAGGCGCATGCCATCAACCACGAGAACGGCCGGAGCCGGCGCGTCATCGCGCTCGCGCGCCTGCCAAGCGTGCGCCACCGCGTGCTGCTGTCCGCGACCCCGTTCGAGAACAACCCGGACGAGATGGCGTTCCTCGCCATGCTGCTCCGGCCCGATGAATTCCCGAGCCCCGAGGCGTTCCGGCGCCAGTGCCAGAACAACCCCCGGTCGTTCTACGTGCTGGTGCAGGAACTCATGTGCGAGTACTT
>JAHFIS010000074.1 GCA_023246275.1 Candidatus Uhrbacteria bacterium | reverse complement strand
CGTCCGGCTGCTCGACCTTCAGGATCGAGACGGCCGGGTGGCGAACGCCCTCGTTCGCCAGCGTCGCGAACGCGTCCGCGTGCTCCAGCATCGTGACCTCGCCGGCGCCGATGCCGACCGAGAGCCCGAACCGCGAGCGGTCTCCGAGCGTCGTGTATCCCATGCGCTCCGCGAAGTCGAGCACGCCCGAGACGCCCACGAGGTAGGTCATCTCGATGGCCGGAAGGTTGAGCGAGCTTTGGAGCGAGTTGCGGACCCGGAGCGGTCCGCGCTCCCCAAGGTCGTAGTCGAACGGCTGGTATGCCTTGTCATTCCCGTTCGGGAACGACGTGTTCACGTCCCAGAGGATCGTGTTCGGCGTGTATCCCTTTTCGAACCCGGCCGTGTACACCATCGGCTTGAAGCTCGATCCCGGCTGGCGAGGGCGCAGCGCCACGTTCACCTGGCCGTCGATCGCGTCGTCGAAGTAGTCCTTGCTTCCGACCATCGCGAGCACCTGCCCGGTCTTCGGATCCATCGCCACGAGCGCGCCGTTCGTGAAATGATACTTCTCTCCTTTCGCTTCGACCCCCTTTTTGACCTCCTCCTCCGCGATCGTCTGCAGGTCGTAGTCGAGCGAGGTCGTCACCTTCAGCCCGCCGTTCTCCGCCGCGTACTGTCCGTATTTGTCCTCAAGCTGTTCCTTTACGTAGAAGACGAAGTGAGGCGCGCGAATGTTCGAGACCTTCGCGTTCAGCGCATTGTCCTCGGCCTTTGCCGCGATCGACTCGTCCTTCGTGACGAATCCCTGATCGACCATCCCGTCCAGGATCCAATCCCGCCGCGCCGACAGCATGTCCGGGTTGTTGATGTAGGTGGTCGGCGCCTTCGGGATGCCCGCGAGCGTGGCCATCTCGCCGAGCGTCAGGTCCTTTACCTGCTTTCCGAAGAAATTCGTCGCCGCGGCCTGGATGCCATAGTACGTGGAGCCGTACGGGATCTCGTTGAAATAGATCTGCAGGATCTCGTCCTTCGAATAGCGCCGCTCGAGCTCGATCGCGACGATCAGCTCCTTTACCTTGCGGCTGATGCTCTTCTCGTTCGACAGGATCGCGTTCTTCACGAGCTGCTGCGTCAGCGTCGATCCGCCCCCGCGCGTCCCGCCGAACAGGACGGCGCGCGCCAGTCCCTTGAGGTCGTATCCCGGGTGCGTGCAGAACCCGCGGTCCTCGGCCGTGATCGTGGCCTCGAGCATCTTGAGCGGAATCCCGTTCGAATCGGTCGCGAACGACGGGTCGTCCTTGCAGAACCCCTCCTGCGTCTTCACGAGCGTGCGGTTCTGGTCGCCGTACACCTCGTAGAGCAGGTGCGTCCCCGTCCGGTCGTAGATCTTCGTCGTCTGCGAGATCTTGCGCTCGGTCAGCTGCCCCGGGTCCGGAAGATTGCGCGAGTAGAACGCGAACGCGCCAAGGATTCCGAGCGATCCCATGATCCCGAGGAGGATGACGACGAGAAACAGGTTCTTGAGCAGCCCTTTCGCCAGGAGACGATTCCAGAGGCGTCCCGACCTGCCGTGCCGCTTCCAGCTGTGCGTTTTATATTCAGCCATAATACGTTCTATCCTAGCGGAAATAGCTTGTTTTGAACAGGTCGGCGCGTTGCGCGGGACGGGAAGATGTGATATTCTTTCGCAGCTCCCAAACGGGGATCATTTGTTTCAGCGGTACGTGGACATTCCCTGCGATCTGGTTCGAAAGGGCCGGAGGAATCGCGCGGTATGCCCAATGTGTCGTCGATGGTGTGGAAAAAGCTCCTTCGCAGGCATGCGAAGGAGCTTGTGATTGGCGTTGTGTCCGGGCTGGTCATCGCCAACGTTTTTTTTCTAAACTCGGCGTCCGCGGACGTCGATACCGGCCCGCGATATCCCGAGTCATCCACCGTCGCGCTCATGATCGCCGCGATGCAGAACCAGACGCGATCGTACGGCGACCTTCCCGTCGCGGAGAACGCCGCCCCGCGACGGACGTTCACGGTCCCGGTCTCGGCATACACCTCCGAGTCGGCGCAGACCGACGCGACCCCGTGCATCGCCGCCCGCGGATTCGACCTGTGCGAGCACGACCAGGAGGACGTCGTCGCGGCGAATTTCCTTCCGATCGGAACCAAGATCCGCATTCCCGAGCTGTACGGCGCACGCGTCTTCACGGTCGTCGACCGCATGAACGCGCGATACGACCACCATCTGGACATTTGGATGAAGAGCACGGCGGACGCGAAGAGCTTCGGACGAAAGCGCGCGATGATCGAGGTGTTCTGAAGCGAGACGGACGGGGAAGCCCGTCCGTTTTATGTTATACTTTTCTCGATTGAACCATGATATTTTTTCTAAGGCAGAGTTGCCGGGACAAGAGCTACGAACAGGAAAACGCGTTGAGGCTGAAATGATCGGTTTTCCAAGGTGGAAGCCCGGGTTTCGTTTTACGCCCGCGTCGGGCGGGTCGCATCAGTCGAAGGTTCCGTTGGACATGTGGATGAGGGAGGCGCGGATCGGGTATGACTCAGATCGTCTCAACCCGGACGAACCAACGGCCAAGGCTCTGCGCGATGCCTTGTGCAAGTATCTTGGGTTGGTTGGGGCCACGACGAGCAACGTTCTATTCCATACGGTTCTCAATAGTCCGCTCGATCTCCACGAAGGGATCGACGGGTTCATTGACCTGGAAATTCCAGCGGTCCCGAGGATGTCCATTCCCGTTTCGCGGAGGACGGTGACGATCGACGTGGCGAGCCACGTGAAGCCGAAATTCAAGGCAGATTTCATGGTAAATATCCCTGACTATGGAAATCCTGCCGGACGCAACACGTCCGCAATGCTGTATGCGGAGGCAATTGGCACGCGGATGCTGGAGGGGCTGAGCGCGGAAGAGGTTTCTCGCGTAGGCATCGTACGACCGGCTGCGAGGGGGCGCACTGGGACGAAACGGGTCGTCAGGCCTTAGCCAAAGCCTTGACAGGCGCTTCGTTTTGGGGTGAGATTGCCTTGCTCACTGGAGGTGAGCGTGGGGGATCGAAACCCGGGCTGTTCCTGCTGCATGGATCTGCGCGAGACGGAGACGAAGCTATGTCGCGCGTGCGCCGAGCCGAACCAAGTCCGGACGCTCTGCTATCGCTGCGGAGTCCGCGCGGCGTATGCGCCGGAGGAGATCGTCGAGGTGTTCCCGGAGGCGGCTGGCAATCCGTACATCCGATCGGGAGTCGGGGTCGCCATCGCGTACTATTCCGACGCCGGCTGCCCGCAGTGCGGAAAGCCGGAGGAGTTCTCGCTCATGCGTTACCACAACTTCATTCTGGTTCTCGATTCCGAAGTGAGCGCCTGACAGTCGAAGAGTATCGGCTGTCATTTTCTTTTTTGTCGGCATGGATCGGACAAATAGATCCGTAAAAAACGGCTCCGTTGGGCCGTTTTTTCGTCTCAGGTAAATTTTCCACGCGAAAAAATTGATAGAAAATATGATCGGTCGGACAATCGAGACAGATCGTTAATCTCATTGTCAAACATCGTATGTGCGGAATCGTCGGATACGTTGGGAAGCGCCAGGCGCTGCCAGTCCTTTTGGACGGGCTGCGAAGGATGGAATATCGGGGATACGATTCCGCAGGAGTGGCGGTGATGGGTAACGTACGCCGCTTCGCTACGTCGCTAAGCGGCGTACAATCTGAAGCCGACCTTCTTATCGGGAAGTCGGTCGGAAAGGTCCGCGTACTTTCGGACTCGCTCGCGGGCAAGACGGTCGCCGGGACGCTTGGCATCGCGCATACGCGATGGGCGACGCACGGGGTGCCAAGCGAGGCGAACGCGCATCCCCACGTGAGCTGCGACGGGAAGGTCGCGGTCGTTCACAACGGGATCGTCGAGAACTATGCCGAGCTTCGGGCGGAGCTGACGGCGGCTGAACATTCGTTCGCGTCGGAAACGGACACCGAAACGTTGGCGCACCTCGTCGAACATCTCTTGAAATTTCCCGGGACGACGCTCGCCGACGCCGTTCGTTCCGCCGTACGTCGCGTACGCGGAACGTACGGCCTCGCGGTCGTTTCCGCCGATTTTCCCAACGAAATCGTCGTCGCGCGCCTTGGCAGCCCGATCGTCATCGGCGTCGGTGACGACGAGTATCTCGTCGCCTCGGACGCGAACGCGATCATCGGGCATACGCGCAGCATGATCTTTTTGGACGACGGCGAGATGGCCGTGCTCGGCCGCGACGGATACCGCGTCGTGTCGCTCGACAACCTTCCCGTGGCCAAGGTCCCGGAGGAAATCGACTGGAGCGCGGAGGCGGCGCAGAAAAACGGGCACGCGCACTTCATGATGAAGGAAATGTCGGAGCAGCCGGAGGTGCTGCGCAACACGATGCGCGGAAGGATCGATCTCGAAGCAGGGAACGCGGTTCTCGGCGGACTGCGAGACGTCGCGGATCGGACGCGCGAGATCGACCGGCTGATCATCGTCGGCTGCGGAAGCGCCTATTACGCGGCGCAGGTCGGGGAATACATGCTCGAGGAGTACGCGGGAATCCCCGTGGAAGTGGAGCTGGCAAGCGAATTTCGCTACCGCAAGCCGATCATCACCCCGCGCACCGCCGTCCTCGCCGTGTCGCAGAGCGGCGAGACCGCGGACACGCTCGCCGCGATCCGCGAGGCGAATATGAAGGGCGCGCTCACGCTCGGGATCGTCAACGCGGTGGGCTCGACCATCGCCCGCGAGACCGACGCAGGTATCTACAACCACGCCGGCCCGGAGATCGGCGTCGCGTCCACGAAGGCGTTCCTTTCGCAAACAACCGTGTTCGC
>JAHFIS010000073.1:1879-4916 GCA_023246275.1 Candidatus Uhrbacteria bacterium | reverse complement strand
GAAGCCGCGACGCAAGGAGCTGCGCGTCGCGAACGTTTGGCGCAAGGACGAGGATCGGTTCGCGCGGGTGGTCGCGGCGATAGGTGGCGATGAGAACGGTCGCGCGCTTGAGGTCGGGGACCGACACGAACGCCTCGTCGCGCTTGGACAGCTCCGCGACGGTCTGGGAAATGGACGGTGCTTCGCGGGCGGAAATGGTGAGGGGGAGCGCGGCGAAGACCTCACCCCGGCCCTCTCCTTTTGAAGGAGAGGGGGACGAGGCTCGCTTTCCAGGAACTGGAATCGTCGCGTGGAGGACCGCGGAGACGCTTTGGGCCGCGTCGAACGCGACGTCCTCGAAGCAGGCGAGCTCGGCGTCCGTCATAGACAGGTCGGGCAGGGTCGCGGTGAGGGGCCTGACGGTCTTTCCGCGGCCGGCGCTGTCGGTGACGCGGGCGATAATTCCGCGCATCTCCCCGAACCGAAACGGGATCCGGACGCCGGATCCCCTCGTAACGGACATTCCGGCGGGGATCGCATAGTCAAAGACGTCGAATCTCCGGGGCATGCGCTTGATTGGGTAGACTTCTGCGATCACAGTTCGAATCGTCTGTCATTGCGGGGTCATCAGGCCGAAGCAATCTCTCGTGGGATTGCTTCGTCGGTTGAGACCTCCTCGCAATGCCAGGCAAAAATATTATTTGTCGAGCCGGAACTGCGCGACGAGGTAGCCGACGCCGAACGGGGACTCGTAGGACAGGACTTCTGGTTCCGTCGGCACCTGGTCGAGAACCCCAAAGAGAACGAGCAGGGAACGGTAGGCGCATTCCGCGGCCTTCTCGACGACCTCCTCGTCAATGGTCAACAGCTGCGAAGCGCTGCCCTGGACGACCGCCTGGCGAACCGCCGCGTCGAATACTTCGCCCTCGCGGTGAAATCCGGCGGGCGCGTGCGAGGTGAGCGCGTGGGAAAGGTCTCCGGACGCGATTACGGCGATGCGTTCCTTTCGGTTGGCGAACACGTCCTTGAGCGTCTTGCCGAACGCGAAGTGATCCTTCGGCGACAAATTGCAAAACGAGATGGGAACGATCGTGCAGCCCGAGTTACTGCCAACGCTCGGCGTTGGCAGTAAGTGGTTGGCGTCGAGGGCGACGAGTGGGACGGCCGAGCCGTAATCGAGCGTCGCGTCGGAGTCGAGGGTGAAGGGGATCTGGGCGCGACGGACGGCACGTTGGATCGCGTCGATGAGCGATAGGTTCGGCTCGAACTCGGCAGCGGTGGTCAGGTCGCCGAAGTCGCGGAGGTCGACGAGATACGAGTCGTGCAGGTTCGCCGAAAACGCGCCGTCATGCTGGGTGGCATGGGCGGAGATGATGACGATCGTGTCGGGCTTGGAGGCGGCGAGCTCGTCGCCGAGCCGGTCCATCGCATCGGCCGTTGACGACATTTTTTGGAGCGATTCCTTGCCGATGGGCGGCAGGAGAAGCGGGGTGTGCGGGGTGAACGCGGCGAAGACGATCATAGGGATTGCGTGTCATTCGGCACGACGGTTTGGATTTCCTGGATTGGATCGCCAAGCGGGAGGATTTCGATCGACCGATCGTTCGTCTTGATAACCTGGTCCCACTTCCAGCCATAGGACAGGAAGGTTTCGCCGTTCGGGATCGGAAGCCGTTTTCCGCCCGAGACGACAAAGATATCGGACTTGCCGTTCGGGCTGATGAGCGTTCCATCCGGGAACGAAACCGGGTCGACGGTCGGATACGCGTCCAGCTCTCCCGGCTCTGCCTGCTGGATCTTTAGGTTCTTAAATTTTGTGTTCATGATCTCGCGCGACATAATCGGGGACTTCGACCCGTTCTCGACGAAGTACACGCCGCCGGTCTTCGTGTCCTGGAGAAGCGCACCCTGCGGATAGACGCTGTCGCTCGTGATCGGCGACCCTTCCTTGTAAGCGGCGAGGTCCTCGAACGAGACGTCGATCGCATCCTCCGGGTTCAGGCCTGCGGCTCGCATCGCCTCGCGCGAGACGAATCCGCGGATGGAATCGTCCACGAGGAGGTAGACCGTTCCCTTCGGCGACTGGAGCAGGGAATAGTTGGGAAGCGAAATCGGGCGTCCGGTCGGGAACACGGCGAGCGACGTGGGCGAGGCCGGGACGACGGCGCGCTCGTTGAAGCGGGTGAGGAACGCGGAACGGGAGGTGATGGGGCGGCGCATCCCGTACTGGATGAGCCAGATGCCGCCGTCCTCCGTGTTTTGGAGCAGCGTTCCATCCGGATAGTCGTGCGTAAACCACCGTTGCCAGAGACGAGCGAAGTTCGCGTTGCCGTGGGTGTGCGGAGTGTAGGTGTACAGGGCGGCGGTCGCGTTGTTCGCGGGGGTGAGAAGGATGTCGTCGACGGCGACGCTTATGCCCGTTCCGAAACCGGCAACCGTACGTCCGCGCGCCGCAAGGTCGGCCATGTATCCGGTTCCCAGCTGGAGCGTCGCCGAGTTCACCTGCTTGGCGAACCCACGGAACCGTTGCGCGGCCTCCGTGTCGTGGTTGCAATCGTCGCAGATCCCGTATCCCATCGCCCAGTCGAGCTGGTCCTGCGTCGGGCTCGCGTCGTCGATCAGGCTCTGCTCTTTTTGGAGGGTAACGAGGATGACCCGCGGACTGATCTGGTTTCGATTGGCCGCGCCCGCGATGATTTCCGCGGACGTTCGGACGATCCCGTCGACGTCCTCGAACGACCGAGAGCCAAGCGTGCCGTACGCGTCGAGGAACGCCTGGATTTCCGGCTCGGTCATGCTGGAAACGTCGGTCATCTCCGCGTCCGAGATGACGTAGTTCGGGGTGAAGTCGGACGCGAAAACCCCCGTCGGCGTTGAGGAAAACGCGACCAAGGCGATCAGTCCGGAAAGCAAAAGGCGTCGCACCATAGCGACGCCATTATACTACGAGATCACGATCTCGTCTCCCTTGGCGCCGATGGCCACGGAGGCTCCTTCCTTTAGGCTTCCCTCGACGATTTTCATCGCGAGCGGGTCGAGAATCAGCCGTTGGATGACG
>JAHFIS010000073.1:1345-1869 GCA_023246275.1 Candidatus Uhrbacteria bacterium | reverse complement strand
CGATTCCGCGTTCCTTCTCGAGGCGCTCGAACGTCCGCGTCAGCTGGAGGTTCACGATCTCGGCGATCTGCGCCTCGGTCAGCGCGTGGAACATGATGATCTCGTCGACGCGGTTCAGGAACTCAGGGCGGAAGTGATCGCGGAGCATTCCCATGACGCGCTCCTGGATTTCGCTCGCGTCGCCGGCCTCCCCCTCGTCCTCGCTGAATCCGATGGTCCCGCGCGTCTTTCCCATGTCAAGGATCACGTCCGACCCGATGTTCGACGTCATGATGATCACCGTGTTCTTGAAGTTGACCTTGCGTCCCTTCGCGTCGGTGAGGTGCCCCTCGTCGAGAATCTGCAGGAGGACGTTGAACGTGTCCGGATGGGCCTTCTCGATCTCGTCGAGCAGCAGCACCGAGTACGGCTTGCGGCGCACGATCTCCGTGAGCTGGCCGCCTTCCTCGTGGCCGACGTATCCCGGAGGCGAACCGAGGATTTTCGAGACGGCGTGTTTCTCCATGTACTCCGACATGTCGAGG
>JAHFIS010000073.1:915-1335 GCA_023246275.1 Candidatus Uhrbacteria bacterium | reverse complement strand
GAACCAGCGCGGACTCGTCGTTGAACATGAACCCGGCAAGCGCGCGGGCCAGCTCGGTCTTTCCGACGCCCGTCGGGCCGAGGAAGATGAACGACCCGATCGGCCGGTTCGATTCCGAGATTCCGGCGCGAGACCGGCGCAGCGCGTTGGACACGGCGGCGATGGATTCTTTTTGTCCGATGACGCGCTTCGTCAGCTCGTCCTCCATGCGCGCCAGTTTCTTCAGCTCGGACTCGAGCATCTTCGAGACGGGAATCGAGGTCCACCGGCTCACGACCGCCGCGATGTCCTCCTCCGTGACGACCTGCTTGAGCAATCCGCGATCCTGCTGGAGCTGGGTGAGCGCGAGTTCCGCTACCTTGAGTCGTTTCTCCTCGGCGGGAATCGTTCCGTAGCGGATCTTCGCGACGGTCTCGAGGT
>JAHFIS010000073.1:0-905 GCA_023246275.1 Candidatus Uhrbacteria bacterium | reverse complement strand
TCGGCGATCTCGGCCTCGGCGCGCAGCTTCTCAACCGCTCCCTTTGCCGACTGGATCTCGCCGATCTTGTCCTTCTCGTTCCGCCACTTTCCCTCGAGCGCGTCGGTCTTCTCGCGCAAATCCGCGATCTGGCGCTCAATCTCGAGCAGGCGCGCCTTCGAGTCCTTGTCCTCCTCTTTCTCGAGCGCCTTCCGCTCGATCTCATGCCGGATCAGCTCCCGCTTGAGCATGTCGAGCTCCTCCGGCATCGAGTCGATCTGCATGCGCAGCGCGGCGGCGGCCTCGTCCATGAGGTCCACGGCCTTGTCCGGCAGCTGGCGATCGGTGATGTAGCGGTGCGACAGCTCGGCGGCGGCGACGATGCTCGGGTCCGAGACGCGGACGCCGTGGTGGAGCTCGTACTTTTCCTTGATGCCGCGCAGGATCGCGATGCTGTCCTCGACGCTCGGCTCGTCGACGATGACGGGCTGGAACCGACGCTCAAGCGCCGGGTCCTTTTCGATATAGCGCTGGTATTCCTTGAGCGTCGTCGCTCCGACCGCGCGGAGTTTCCCGCGGGCAAGGGCCGGCTTCAGCATGTTGGCCGCGTCGAGCGAGCTCCCCTCGGTCGTTCCGGCGCCGACGAGCGTATGCAGCTCGTCGATGAACAGGATGATCTTTCCGCCCGACCCCTCGATTTCCTTAAGCACCGCCTTGAGACGGTCCTCGAACTCGCCGCGGTACTTCGTCCCGGCGACCATGGAACCGACGTCGAGCGCGATGATTTCCTTCTCCTTCAGCATTTCCGGCACGTCGCCGTCCACGATGCGCTGGGCGAGCCCCTCGACGATCGCCGTCTTGCCCACGCCCGGCTCCCCGATGAGCACCGGGTTGTTCTTGGTGCGGCGGGAAAGGACCTGCATGAC
>JAHFIS010000072.1 GCA_023246275.1 Candidatus Uhrbacteria bacterium | reverse complement strand
GTTCCTCCGACGAGGGAGGCCCGCCGATCCACCTGCTTCCGTTCCGCGCCGACGAGGTCGTGCCGTTCCTCTACCGCGGAGAGATGCTGTGCATCCTGCGCGATGGAATGTCCGACGCCCTCTGGCAGGACGGGGTCGTCACCCGGATGACTCCCCCGGGAACGAAGGTCGGCATCGACCACGCGTGGTCCTCGCCCGACACGAGCTCGGTCGCCATCCTCCACCGGGTCCTCAATAGGTCCCGTGGACTCTACCGCCGGCTCGTGTTCAACTTCGACGAGAGGGTCGTTCACGAAGGGCCGTTTCTCATGGGGGAGAACCACTTCCGCTGGTCGCCGAACGGAAAGCACTTCGTCGCCCAGCTGCGGCTGATCGATGCGGACGGCATCCAGCGGACCGAGATGATCCTGACGTCGGACGGACGGAAGCGCGTCGTCCGCGGCATGGTCTTCGAGCCGTCCATCGACGACCATGGCCGCGTGGCGTATCTCCTCGACGACATGGCCGGCCTGCACGTCGTTGCCGGCTCGTCCATGACCCATGGCTACCCGCATGCCTGGAACCTGTCTCACGAGGAAGACCGCGTCGTCGCCAACGTCCTGGCGGGCGGCGAGATCCATCGCATCGAACTCCCCTACGGCCGCTGATAGTGATCGGCGGCCCTTTTTATTGGGGAAGTGGATGGGAAAGTGGATACGAATCTACGAACTTGCTACGAAACTACGAATTTACGGATTGCCACGAATGGTCGATCAAGGATAAGATACTTGCGATATGCTTGAGGGAATTGAAACAATTCATTTTGTCGGAATCGGGGGGATCGGGGTTTCGGCGGCGGCGAAGTGGTGTTTGGCGAAGAGGAAAAAAGTGAGCGGGTCGGACCGGGCGGCGTCGGCGATTACGGACGATCTCGATCGTCGAGGCATCACAATTTCGATCGGGCACGACGCGGCGAACGTTCCTGCCGGGGTCCAGCTGGTGGTGTACAGCCCGGCGGTTGCCGAGTCGAACGTCGAGCGCGTTCGCGGCGCGGAGCTTGGGGCTCGCGAGATGTCGTACCCGCAGTTTTTGGGCTCGATGTCGAAGGGATATTCCACGATCGCCGTTTCCGGGACGAACGGGAAGTCGACCACCACGGCGATGCTCGCCCTGATGCTCGAGGCGGCCGGGTACGACCCCACGGTCATCGTCGGATCGCTCGTGCCGTCGTTTCCGCTCGGCAACCTCCTCGTCGGCAACGGGCGCTTCTTCGTCGTCGAGGCGTGCGAGTACCGGGCCAACATGCTGGAGATCAATCCGGAGATGATCGTGCTCACGAACATCGAGGCGGACCATCTCGACTTTTACCGCGACGTCGACCACATCCGCGAAACGTTCCAGACGTTCGTGGACAAGCTGAAGGGAAAGGGACTGACCGTCTGGAACAAGGACGACGCGCAGTCGAGCCGCCTCGTCGTCGACCGCGGCGTGACGTATGGGTTTGACGAATCGTCGGACTACGTCGGGTTGTCGCGGTCGACGACCGACGGAATCCAAACGATTGAAACGAACCAGGGAATATTGCGATTGAACATTCCGGGTGCGTTCAACGCCATGAACGCGCTCGCCGCCACGTCCGCCGCCATGGAGCTAGGCGTCCCGTTCGAAACCTGCGCCCGCGTGCTTTCGACGTTCACCGGAATCTGGCGCCGCTTCGAGCGCGTCGGACAGTTTAACGGCGCGGAGATCGTCTCCGACTACGGCCACCACCCGACCGCGATCAAGGGAACGATCGATGCCGCCCGCGAGTTCTTCCCGGGTCGTCGCATCGTCCTCTGCTTCCAGCCGCACCAGCACTCCCGCACCGCGGAGCTGTTCGACGCGTTCGTCGAATCGATCGCGATCGCGGACGAGATCATCGTCGCCGAGATCTACGGCGTCGCGGGGCGAACGGGGGAGACGGTCGTTTCGAGCCGCGACTTGGTCGCGAAGATCGAAGGAGCGCGGTACGCGGCAAGTCTCGACGAAGCCGAGGCGACGTTGCGCGAGATCGTCCGCGAGGGCGACGTCGTGATCGTTCAGGGGGCGGGGGATATTGACGCGGTAGTGAGACGTTTAAAAACACTTTCGTAAGCAATCCATATGTCCGAAGTGCCGCGATCCGAGCAGAACTCGTCTTTTCGTGAGATTGAACGCGCGTTTGGAAAACTTTTTTTTGGATCTGCTTCCGTCGAACGCGGGTTGGACGCGACCCTTACCGAGGATGAAAAGTCGGACGCGGAAGCTTCGTTGCAGCTTGCCTTGGAGAATCCGGGAATCCGCAAGGCTGTCGAGACCGCTCGGAAAACGGGCTGGAACCTGATCCTGCGCGTCCCATACCTGGACCAATCGCGCGCGATCACCGCCGCGGTTCTTGCCGAAAAGCTTCCCGAAGGGCTGCAGCACCCCGAGTTCGACCGGAAAAATCCGCTGACGACCGAGGAGATCGGTTCGCTTTCATGGCACCTTGTATCCGGCGACATCCTTCCAGGATCCGGTCGACAGACGTTCGGGGAGCAGAACGCCTCCCTCGCGTCCGTCGCCGCCGCGCTTGGCATTGCGCCGTCGCAGGTTCGCATCCGCTCGGCGGTGGAAGCAACATACGATTCTCTTGTAACCAATCACGACGCGCCAGGCGCGCGCGACGAACGGACGAGAACGAAACTGGGAAAGGACACGACGTCGGTCGTCGTCGTACGGCATGGCGCGAGTCCTTCCGGGGAAGAATATTTTTCCGCCACAGACCCGCAGTCGCAAATCGAGCAGCTCGAGTATCCCGATCTCCAGGCTGCCGGAATCTTCGCGACGGTCGACTTGAACCCAGAAGGTTGGAACGCATAGTCCTATGCCCTGCGAACTCTGCAACGCCTTTGAAAACGAAAAGGATCGCGTCATCTATTCCGACGCGCACGTGTTTGTCGTCCCGATCTTGCACCCGATCAAGGACGGGCACGTGATGATCATTCCGATCCGGCACGCGGAGAACATGAAGGATCTGTCTGCCGACAAGTCGCGGGCATTTATGACGGCGGCGAATTTGGCGATGGACGCGGTGAAGAAGACGTATGGCCAGACGCCCATGCTGCTCGTCAACGGCTGGGAATATCGAAGCGAGCCGCATTTGCACGCGCACGTGCTGCCAAGCAATACGAACCTGCGCGGATTGTATGCCGCGTCCGAAGGGGTCGTTGGAAGAAACAAGGCGAGCGTCGAGGAGCTGACGGCCATGGCGGATAAGATTCGCGTGCATTTTTCTTATGAATCTTAAGGAAAACGAGCCCCTTTCCAAGCACACCAACTTTCGCATCGGCGGGAACGCGCGATGGTTCGTTGAAGCGCGGTCGGAAGAGGAGCTGCGGGAGGCGATTGCGTTCGCGGCGGAGAAGGGGGTTGGGTTTTGCGTGATGGGAGGCGGATCGAACACGCTGGCGAACGATGAGGGATTTGCGGGGGTGGTGATTCAGATGGCGATGCGGAAGATCGCGATCGACGGGGCGACGGTCGTCGCGGAATCGGGCGCAATGTCCGCGATGGTCGCGCGACAGACGGCGGACGAGGGACTGAAGGGCATGGAATGGGCGATTTCGCTTCCGGGGACGATCGGCGGGGCGGTGCGCGGGAATGCGGGATGCTTCGGCGGCGAGATGGGAGACGTTGTCTCGTCCGTTCGTGTCCTGAGAGACGGGGAGATCGTCGAGATCGGTCGCGACGACCTTCGCTTTGCCTACCGCGAGTCCGCGATCAAGCATTCCACCGATATCATTCTGTCCGTTACGATGGAACTCCTGCCGGGAGATCGCGACGAACTTCGCGCGAAGCTCGACCAGACGCTGGCGAAGCGGAAGGCATCGCAGCCTTTGTACGGAGGATCCGCTGGATGCGTGTTCAAGAATTACGACGCGACGGAGGAGGAAGCGCAACGAATCTCCGCGAAGGCCGATATACCTACGCACGAGATGCCTGCCAGCCGGCGACTGTCTGCCGGCTGGCTCATCGACAAGCTTGGACTGAAAGGGACGCGCATCGGCGACGCGAGGATCAGCGAGGAGCACGGAAACTTCATCGTGAATCTTGGCTCCGCGACGGCGAGCGACGTCGTACAGCTCATCGCGCTCGTGAAGACGAGGGCGCGAAACGAGTTTGGCATCCAGTTGCAGGAAGAGGTACAATATCTGGGGTTCTGAAATTAACGACCGACGTATGGAAATCAAG
Source organism: Candidatus Uhrbacteria bacterium (assembly GCA_023246275.1). GTDB lineage: Bacteria > Patescibacteriota > Patescibacteriia > UBA9934 > GWF2-40-263 > YC12-FULL-57-11. The sequence continues at coordinate 773 of JAHFIS010000072.1, read as the reverse complement.
ATCAAGGCGACGGCGATCGAGCTGACGGATGCGATTCGGCAGTACGTGGACGAGCGGATGGAATCCATCGTGAAGCTGGTTGACGAGTACGATTCGGCCGCGATGGTCGAGGTCGAGGTCGGGAAAAGCACGCAGCATCACAACAAGGGTCCGTACATGCGCGCCGAAATCAACCTGAGTTTCCTTGGCAACCTGTTTCGAGCGGTCGAGGAGCGCGAGGACCTGTACGAGGCGATCGACGTCTGCAAGGACGAGGTCCGCCGCCAGCTGGTCGAGCACAAGGACCGCGCCAAGGACGAGCAGCGCGCGCCGCGACCGGACAAGGAATAAGGAATCGTTGAGACGGTCGACTTCCGTCATTGCGAGGCCCTTTTGGCAGAAGCAATCTCTCGCGCGATGGGATTGCTTCGCTCTGATGAGCTCGCAATGACGGGGTCGCCTTTTGATTTTCGACCGTTTCGCCAACCCTTGCCGTTTTTTCGTTAAACCGGCATAATCCCCCTGTTATGCAAAAGATATTCAATGCGATTTTTGGCGATCCGAACAAGAAGGTGACTGACGCGCTGCGGAAGGACGTGGAGAAAATCAACGCGTTGGAACCGACGTACGCGGAAATGACCGACGACGAGCTTCGCGGGGTCACCGTGGCGTTGCGCGACCGGCTTGCGAAGGGCGAGGAGCCGGACGCGGTTCTGTTCGACGCGTTCGCGGCAGTCCGAGAGGCGGCGAAGCGGACGCTCGGGCAGCGGCACTTCGACGTGCAGCTCATGGGA
>JAHFIS010000007.1:2615-13273 GCA_023246275.1 Candidatus Uhrbacteria bacterium | reverse complement strand
CGCGCGCGGTTTGTCGATGAGTACGGACTGAAAGCCGAAGACGCGCGGCAGATTTGCGACGATCCGGCGCTGTCCGAGTTCACGGAGAATGTCTTCTCGGAACTGGCCACGTACCCCTCTCCTTCAAAAGGAGAGGGTCAGGGTGAGGTCTACGATAAGTCACGACTCGCGAACCTCGTCGCCGGATGGCTTCTCTCCAAGCTCGGCGGACTGCTCCTGGAAAAAAATCTCGACGTGCGGTCCATGCGGATCGACGCCGAGAACTTCGCGGAGTTCATTTCCCTGCTCGCGTCGAACAGGCTCTCGTCGTCCGCGGGAATGACCGTGCTCGCCGAGATGCTCGATACCGGAGCGGACCCAAGCGACGTGATGGAAACGAAGCAGCTCGGGAACATCGAGGACGCGTCCGTGATCGCGGGGATCGTGGACCGCGTGCTCGGAAACAACCCGGAGATCGTCGAGCGCTACAAAGCCGGAAAAAAGGAGCTCATCCAGGTGCTCGTCGGCCAGATCATGAAGGAAACCGAGGGCGCGGTCGACGCCAAGATCGCACGCAACATGCTGCTCGTGAAACTTGAATCGTAATCAGAACCCTATGGAACGACTGTTCAAAGGCCCGATGGAAGACGAGGCGATCCTGGACCCAATCCTCGTCGACACGCTGAATAAGATCGAGGCGAAAAAGCTGGAACTCAACGACCGAGCCGAAGCTCTTTCCGACCAGCACGACCGGCTCGAGACGAACCTGGACGCGCTCCGAACGATGCTTGATTCCGCGGTCCGATCCGGCGATCGCGAGCGGCTCAAGACCCTTGAGACGGCGACGCAGGCCGTCCTGTCGCGAATGGAATCGCTGCGCAACAGGATGCAGGCCGTCCTCGACGAGATCGACGAGACGGACGGCTACATCGACGATCTCGTCCGGCTTCCCGTGCCGATCAACGAGTAACCCAGCCCCTGACGATCCCGAACGCCTCTTCCGGCCGTTCGATCCACCCCACGCGGTCATCGCGCTTGAACCAGGTCATCTGTCGCTTCGCGTAGGCACGGGTGGCCTTTTTGGTTTCCTCCACGGCTTCCGCGATCGAGCGCGACCCTTCCAGGAACGCGCAGATCTGGCGGTACCCGATCCCCGTCATCGCCTCGTTGTCACAGCCAAATTTGTCGCGCAGCCGCCGAACCTCGTTCACCAGCCCCGTCGCGACCATCACGTCGACGCGGTCGTTGATTCGCGCGTTGAGGACGTCGCGGTCGACGAGGATCCCTATCTCGAGGAGATCGTATTTCGACGTCCCACGCCTGAGCTGCGCCGAGAACGGCTTTCCCGTGGCGATCGTCACCTCGAGGGCGCGGACCACGCGGCGCTTGTTCTGGCGGTCGATCAGCTCGGCGCCGTCGGGGTCGAGCCGCTTGTACTCGGCGAACAGGTCGTCGAGGTGCCGCGCCTCGAGCCGGTCGCGCAGCTCGTCGTTGCGAGCCGTCTCCGTCAGATTCAAATCGTCGACGACCGCGCGGACCCACAGCCCCGTCCCGCCGACCAGAATCGGCAGCTTCCCGCGCTTCGTGATCTCGGCGATCTTCTCCTCCGCGTATTTCTTGAAGTCCGCGACCGAATACTCCGCGTCCGGCTCGACCAGGTCGATTCCCCAGTGCGGAATCCCGTCGACGACCAGGTGGTGTTCGCTCGCGAACAGCGTCCCAATCCCCTCCTTCGAACCTTCGACCCTTCGAACCTTCGCCCCTTCGATCTTCCCCGTCCCCACGTCCATCCCGCGGTACACCTGCCTTGAGTCAACCGAAACGACCTCGCCGTCAAACCGTTTGGAGAGGTCGATTCCAAGCTGCGTCTTTCCTGAGGCGGTCGGCCCGACGATGACGAGAAGCTTGCGCATAGGAGTCTAGGCGGCGATCTCCTCGCCCTGGGAATCCGCCGGATGGTTGAGCGTTTCGGATCCGACCAGGTCGTTGTCCCTCGGATGCTCGCCCGATGAAGGAACCTCCGACAACGGCACCCACCTACCATTCTCAAGCAGTTCCATGGGACCACTTTCCCGAAGCCGCTTCATTTCCTCGTTGAACCGGTTCTTGGGAGTATTTCTGCGTTCGCCCGCACGGTAGAGTTCCGCAAGGAGCCGCATCCCTCCCTGCGTCCATTTGCGATCGACCGGGTTTCCGCCCGCCGCGCGGTTCTTCAAAAGATCCATCAGCGGGTCGCCATACACGACCCGCCTGTCCGCGTCGAACTGGTCGGCGAGGCGACGTCCGATATCCGAGGCAATCTCCTTGTTCCCGAGCGCCCGAAACACCTCCCGCAACGGCTGCGCGGAATCCGAAAGAAAGAAGAATTTCTTTGAGTCGCTTGCCGCGCGAACCGCGGCGATCTCGGACTCAAACGTCGGGACGACCGAGAGAACGCCGACCAGGAATTCTTGGTCCTTCATCCTCCGCTCGGCTTCCGCAATCCGCTCCCTGTTCCGCGAGACATCCGACCCGATACCAAGTTGCTCCGCGACTCTCTTCCATTTCGGAATCGCCTGCCCGGCCGCGCGAAGCTCCTCGAGCTTGGCGCGCATGCCATCGAGCTTCGCGCGTTCCGCGTCGTCGATCGACGGTTCCGCGGGCAAGGCCTTCTCGATGGCCGCGCGGCGTGCCTTTTCTTGGTTCTGCTTCGCAATTTCGTCCTTGTACGCCCTAAGGGTGACTCGCTCGTCGGGTTCGAGCGAGTCATTTTCGACCGAATCCTTTTTTGTCCATTCTGCCTTGTTGATCTTTTTTTTAACGTCAATCACAAGCTGCGGGCGCTCCGGCGTCCACTTGGCGCGGTCTTCCGACGACTGGGAGTCGAGATTCATATGCGTCCATCCTATCAGACAATCTCCCCGTCGAGAATCCACATCTGCGCCTTCGAAATCCGCACGTTCACGATCCGTCCCAACAGCTCCTTTCCTCCCGGGAACCGTACCAGCTTCATCTCGCGCGAGTTTCCCAGGCAGGTTCCCGGCATCTTCGCGAGACGATCGAGAATATTTCCGGGGAGCTCCAGCATCTCGTCGGTCGCGACCGGGACCTCGTGGCGCTCGACAAGGACGGAGACGACCTTGCCGACGTACGCCTGGTTCTTTTCGAGCACGATGCGCTCCTGGATGTCCTGGAGGTGCTTCCAGCGCCATTTCTTCTCGTCCCGGTCCACGTCGTCCTTGAACGCGCGCCAGGCGGCGGTTCCCGAACGCGTCGAGTATCGCGCCGTGTACGAGATGTCGAACCGAACCTGCTCGTACAGCTCCGCGGTCCTCAGGTACTGCTCCCGCGTCTCCCCGCAGAACCCGACGATGATGTCCGTGCCGATGGCAATGTCCGGGATCTTCTCGCGGAGACGGCGGACCACGTCGAGAAACTGCGCGGACGTGTAGCGGCGGTTCATGCGCTTCAGCACCGCGTCGTCGCCGGCCTGGACCGGAAGGTGGATGTAGTTGAGATGCGCGGGGAGCGTCATCGCGTCGATGGCCTCGTCGCTCATGTGGAGCGGGTGCGGCGCGGTGTAGTGCAGGCGCGAGATTCCCGGGACCTGGTTCACCTCCCACAGCAGCGCGGCGAAGTGGTCCTTGTACGGGTTCGCCGTCGAGAACGATTCCGGATCCGGAGCACGGAACGAGTTGACCGTCTGTCCGAGCAGCGTGACCTCGACGCAGCCGTGATCGGCCAAATCGCGGACCTCCGCCAGGATGTCGACGACCGTGCGGTTCTTCTCGAGGCCGCGGGCGAACGGAACGACGCAGTAGGTGCAGAACTTGTTGCAGCCGGTCTGGATGGTGACGAAACCCTGTCGGAAGGTACGACGCTCCGGGATGACCTTGAGATAGTCCTCGCCGATGTCCGCGCCGTTCACGAGCTCGGGACGCAGCTCCGAGATCCAGCGCGGGAGCTGGACCACGTCGGTGATGGGAAAGTACAGGTCGGCGGTGGGCATCTTCTTGCGGATGGCGCCGTCGCGGTCGCGTCCAGGCAGACAGCCCGTGATCCCGACGATGAGGTTCGGACGCGTCAGCTTGAGCTTGTCGAACTCGCGCAGGAACCCGAATACGCGGTCCTCCGCGCTCTGCCGAACCGAGCAGGTGTTCACGAGGATCAGGTCGGCCTCTTCCTTGCGATCCGTGGAAACGAAACCGACTCCGGAGAGGATGGCGTCCATCCGCTCGGAGTCGTTCTTGTTCATCTGGCAGCCGAGGGTAATGAGATGGTATTTGGGAGGATTCATGCCGAAACCCTAGCAGAAAGGACAGAAAATGAAAACCCCCTACTTTGCGTTCCGCATTCGAAACGCCGCGATTTTATTCTTGAGCGCCTCTCGGCGCTGCAGCTTGGCAATTTCTTCGTCAAGCTCGGCCTTCTGCTTGAAATTCCAGAAATGAAGCTTCGCGCGCTTCGTCTGAAGTTCGAAGAGCTCGACGTGATGCGGGTCCGCGTCGACGAATTCGTCCGGAAGGTTTTCCGGGTCCACGACGGACTTTTCTGAGGCGGCGGCGAGCTTCGCGCGATAGTCCCTCTCGTGCTTGGCGCGCGCGTCCCGGGTCATGTGTTCCCAGGCGCCCGGGATCGCCGTCAGATTCCTCAGCGCGTCGATCTGGGCCCGCAGCAGGCGCGCGTTGTCGATGGCGCTGCGCATCGCGATCTCGTCCCCTTCCGCGAGCAGGGCCATCTTCTCCGCCCGATCAAACTCCTTCTGTAGGATGTCTCCGTAGACCTTCGGGTTGGAATAGATCCTCGCGTCCGCGCGTACCCGTGCCTCGGCGAGCCGGGGCGCAAGCGCGTTCATTTCCCAGCGGATCTGCTGGATGACCTCGGATTCCCTGGCGGAACTCTCGTTGCGCTCGGACCGCTCCTGTCGGCGGACGGACATCTCGGTGAGCAGGTCGCGCAACCGATTCCAATAGTCCTGGTGAGAATTTGGGTTGCGCGCAAGCTCCCGGACCACCTTTACCTCCTGCTCGCGCATCCTGGAAATCATCTCGCGGTCCCTCGCCGTAACGTCGGACTGCAGGCGTTCCGCGGAGACGACCGGTTTCTCCGGAACCGGAGGACGCTCCCATCCAAAGATGGAGCCAGACCGGATTGGAAATCCAAGCGCGTCCTTCCCGTCGTTCTTTTTCTGAGAGCCCTCGCTGTCCCTCCGCGGAACCGGAAAAACGACCGGCCCCCACGAGGGCGGCTGAGCGGGCGGCTGGCCTCCAATGCGCGACTGTCCCTCCATAACAAAAAAGATTATACCATAAAGTTGCAAAGGATAAAAAAATGACAGCCCTGTCCTCACGGACCGGACTGTCGAGAAGGGGTTGTCGTCGCGGCAATGCTCTCGGCCGGGAGGACGTTCGCGCGCATGACGCACGAGACGTACAGGGCGCGGAGAAAGGCGCGGTGCGTCGGGCTGAGGGTGACGAGCGTACGGCGGCGGTAGGCGGCATCGACGGCGTCGGTGAAGCGGGAAAGCCGACCGGCGATCCACCGCTCGCGGGCGCGCAGGCCGACCGGCCGGTCGGTACCGACGCGCGCCAGCTGCTCGGCCACGAACTGCTCATTGTAGGTCGGATGTTTCGTCGACCGCGACCGCACCTCCTTCCAGATCCTCTGGCAGCAACCCTCGTCATATCGGTCGAGAACGCCGAGGTGCTCGAGGATGAGCGGGACGTCATAGGAGTGGATCGCCTCGTCCAGCGTGTCCCGGAGCAAACGCTCAACGGGAAACGGACGGGCGAGACGAGGAACGGGCGCATTGTCTGGAAGAAGGAGCAGGCTCATGTGGCACCGCGCGTCGAGATGACGCGGATCGTCCGAGGTGTCGGCGCCGAGACGACGTTCGCCTCGACGGCGGCGTCATACAGGCGTAGGAAGACGGCCGTCAGGACGACGGCGCGCTCCCGGCCCGGCGCCGGAATCTCGAAGACGTCCTCGAAGAAGTCCCCCATCTCCGCGCGAAACGCCTCCGCGCGGTCGGACATCCACCCGGAGAACGGGTTGGACAGGCGCGCATCGACAAAGGAACGCGCGAGGTCGGGCCGCAGGGAGAACTCGACGACCTCGTCGAATGCCCCCGCAAGAACCTCGGCCGTCCACGGCGTCCCCTTCGGAAGCGCGAACGCGACGTACGTCAGCTCGTGACGCTCGAACGGCGCGGGATTCCACCGCGGGTTCCACAGCGCGTTCCGAAAGTCCCGGAACGGCCCGGGCTCGACCAGCGCGCGCGCGTGCTCTTCCAGGTCGCAGCCCATGCCGCGTTCCCTTCCATCGAATGATCGCATGTGAGTTCCTCCTCCTGCCAGCCAGTGTATACCGGCGGGAGAAATGAACACTAGGGTACTCCGGAAAAATTGTCAACCCTCCCACCGAAATGCTATAATGCGCTCAATCAATGATCTCACGCTGAGATAATATTTTTTCTATGTCAGAAGCACGAAGAGGGATTCCCGTCTCGAGTGGCGGAGAGCCGGTCGGCATCCAGACGAATCCGTCCAAGCGGACCGCGGCGAAGGCCGTCGACGTCAGCGACGAGGAACTTGTCAAGGCGCACAAGGAGGCGCAGGCGCTTTATGACGCGCGTCAGAGCGTCAGGACGCGCGCCGTCAAAAAAGGCGACGCGCCGGAGCATCACACCAAAACGGCGGAAGGCGAGCGCCTCGCCGCCGAGTACAAGGCGGTACAGGCGGCAAAGAAGCGCGCCGAGCGGGCAGCAGCCGACATGCGGGGAGAATTTAGCTTCGACGCGTCGGCGGCGGACGAACCGAAGCCGGCCCGGAGGAACGCGCCGCCGGCCGCGGAGGCGGCTCCGGCTCGTCCCGGCCGTCCCAGGCCGCAGCTGATCCCAAGGAGCCCGGAGGCTGGCGCCGGGGCAGACCAGGCGCTTCGGGACAAAGCCGCGGACGAGCTTCTGGAGATCGCGAAGAGCCCGACGTTCGTCGAACTGTTTGGCAGCCCGGCCGCCGAGAACGCCCCGGACGCGCGTGCCACTCTCCCGCCCGTCCGACGGACGGCGCCGCGACGGCAACCCGAGAACCTTCCGGCAGCCAGCGAGGTTCAATTCCAGAACCCGTCTCCGACCGAATCCACGGAGGATACCTTGCAACTCGAGGAGTCGGACGAGGAGAAGCCGGCTCGGTCGGAATCGAACGTCTTCCAAAAAATCAGGGACTCCCGGTGGTCCAAGCCGGTCGTCGCGCTCGGAGCGCTCGTCGCCGGACTGTTCGGCCTCTCGCGAATGCCTGACAGGAACGCGGCGGCCCCAGGCGTCCCCGAATCCGCAATGTCCATTCCCTCCGGGGAGCCGGCCGCGGCAGAAGCCCCGGGAACCGTCGCCGTCGACGAAGCCAGCGCGGAGATCGTCGCGCCGTCGGTCGCGGTTCCGGCTCCGGAGGCCGCCGCCCCGACGATCGAATCGCATACGACGAAGGCAACGGGGCATCGCGAGCGCGTTTCGCGCCCGTCGTCCGCCGCGGACGATCTCCGGCTGCGCCTGGACAACTTTGCCGCGGGACAGGAGTTCATCCACGGCATCTCCGGATTAGACCTCAACGACCCAAGCACGCTCGACCTCAACGTCTCCGCGCCAAAAAAATCCACGGCGCACAAGGCCCCTCGCGCGGAATCGCACGCGAAGACGACAGGCGACCTGAAGGCAAAGTTGGAGACCTACGCCGAAGGCAATCAGCTCATCAAGGACATGGGCAAGGCGGCCGATTCGGCGGAGACCTCGTCGAAGATAGAACAATCCAAGGCCAGCCTGGAAACGTGGATGGCCGGACAGCGGATGCTCTCAAAGGCGAAGAACTTCGACGGCGTCCATCCGGACACGTTCAAGCTCCAAAGGAAAGACGCCATGCGCCTGGCCGAAGGCGACCCGAAGGACCTTTTGGAAGCCATGAGCATCTGGGCGAAGTTCCCGGGAGAGGCGGCGTACAAAAAACTCAAGGCGGAAGAGCGGCTCGAGCTCCTGAAGCAGCAGATTCTGAACGTCCGCCTTGCCAACTCCATTATCAGCGGAACCAACCGCGACGCGATCGAGTCCCAGCTGAAGGCAACGGAGTTAAAGCTGAAGGACCTTGCGGAAAAGGAACAGGGATTCATCAATGAGGGCGACGAGGAAGAAATTCACCTGGACGACGAGATCGAATCGTAACGGCTACCGAAAACGCCTCGCACTAGCGAGGCGTTTTTGCTGCGTTCAGCGCGGTGGCAACGAGATCGGCCTGCGGAACCGTCAGGTCCTCCGTCGTCCCGAACACGTTGACCTTGAAGTCCCCTCCCTCGGCCTCCTTGGCCCCGAACACGATCGTCCACGGGACCTTCATCATGGCCGACGCGCGGATCTTCTTTCCGACCTTCTCGTCGGACGCGTCGAGCTCCACGCGGAGGCCGGCGGCGGACAGCTTTTCCTTCAGCTCCGTCGCGTCCGGGACGAACGCGTCCGAGACCGTCGCGACGCGAATCTGGTACGGGGCGAGCCACATGGGGAACGCGCCGCCGAGGTGCTCGATGAGCACGGCCATGAACCGCTCGATGGAACCCATGATCGCGCAGTGGACCATCACGATCTGTTCCTTGTCACCCTTCTCGTTGACGCAGGTCAGGCCGAAGTTGCGCGGCTGGTTGAAATCGAGCTGGATGGTCGCCACCTGATGGGTGCGGCCGATGGAATCCTTCGCCATGAAGTCGATCTTCGGGCCGTAAAACGCCGCCTCGCCGGGACCGTCGGCGTAGGCACTTCCGACGTGCGACTCGATAATGTCCCTAAGCTCGGCCTCGGAGCGGTCCCAGTCCGTCGGGTCGCCGAGATACTTCTCCGGCGCGGCAGGGTCGCGGCGCGACAGGCGGAGCGAAAGCTCGTAGCCGAACGTGCCGTAGAACGTCGTGATGATGTCCCAGATTTTTTCGGCCTCCTCGCGAACCTGAGACAGCCGGCAGAACACGTGGGCGTCGTCCTGCGTGATGGACAGCACGCGCGTCAAGCCGCCCAGCTCGCCGGACTGCTCGTCGCGGTACACCATCGTCGTCTCGGCGTAGCGCACCGGAAGCTCCCGGTACGAACGCATTTCCGACGCGTAGATCTGCGCGTGGTGCGGACAGTTCATCGGCTTCATCGCGTAGGTGTGCTTCTCGCGCGTGACGATCTTGAAGAGGTCGTCGGCATACTTGGCCCAGTGTCCAGACGTTTCGTACAGGTCCTTCTTGGTGATGTGCGGAATAGTCACGCGCTCGTAGCCGTGCGCGCGGCGCAGCGACCAGACAAACCCGTCGAGCAGCATGCGGACCGTGGTGCCGCGCGGGGTCCAGAGCGGAAGTCCGGGGCCGACCAAGTCGGAAAACGTGAACAGCTTAAGCTCGGCGCCAAGTTTTCGATGGTCACGCTTCTTCGCCTCCTCGAGCATCGCGACGTGGGAGGCCAGCTCCGCGGCCGTCGCGAACGCAAGGCCATAAATGCGCGTCAGCTGATCCTTCTCGGAATCGCCACGCCAGTACGCGCCGGCGATCTTCGACAGCTTGAACGACTCCGGGTCCACGCCAGCGAGCGAGTCGGCGTGTCCGCCGCGGCAGAGGTCGACGTACGATCCCGAGCGATACAGCGTCAGCGTCTGCCCTTCCGTCGAGAACTCGTTGATCAGTTCGGTCTTATACTTGTTGTCCGCAAACGTCGCGCGCGCCTCGTCGGCCGAGACTTCCGTGCGGTCGAACGACGTGAAGGTCGGCAGAAGCTCGCGCATCTTGGCCTCGATCTTTGGGAGGTCTTCCTCCGAGATCGGCGTCGAGAACTTGAAGTCGTAATAGAACCCGTCGTCGACGGCCGGGCCGATCGTGCGCTTGGCATCGGGATACAGCTCGAGAACCGCGGCGGCGAGCAGATGGGCCAGCGAGTGGCGCAGGTGCGAAAGCTCTTCGGAGGACATAGGAAAAATGGCTAGGGTGACCGAGAACCCTCGAACTGTAGCACAAATGAAAGAACGGCCACAAGCGGCCGTTCCTAGGGCTCGATCTCGACGTAAATGTGGTCCTTCAGCCGCGGGACGCGCTTCATCCAGAACGGGACGAAGTCGATCGTCACCGCGGACGCGATCTTTTCCCTCGCCAGCAGCGCCGTCACTTCCTCCAGGCTCATTCCCGCGAACCGTCCTGGCTCGAGCGACGGGCTCGTGGCGGATGCGGCGACCGTTCCGTCCATGTACGCGTGGACGCTGGCCGTGCCCTGCGCCGCACCGCCAGGTCCTGAGCCCGTCGAAGGGTCGGCGACCTTGTCCACCGAGGCCTGGAGCGCGTCGTCGTTCAGTCCCGCGAGGTCCGTTCCCGGCAGGAGCTGCTCGAACAATTTCTTTTTCGCGATGACCACCAGCGCCGCGCGGTCGTAGAACACGCCGGTCGCGTCGACCGACATCGTCAGGCTGAACCCGGCGGCCTCGGCCCCGGCCTGCGTGTCGCTCTTCTGCTCGGTCACGGCATAGGAGTAGGCCTCCCCCGCAAGATCGGCTCCGGCCTTCGCCTTCAGCGCGGCCTTGGCTTCCCCCTCCAGCGTCCCGCGCAGCTCCAGCGCCGATCGGTCGATGTCCTCCTGGGTCACGATCGAGACGGTACGCGTGCCGCCGGCAAACGCGACCGCGTTGCTCGCGGTAATGGACTTCTGA
>JAHFIS010000007.1:0-2605 GCA_023246275.1 Candidatus Uhrbacteria bacterium | reverse complement strand
AGGCCCGGGATCGAGAAGGCCGTCGGAGGAACGTTTCCGCTCGCGCCCGCGGCGTCGGCGTGGATGGTCGCCTCGACCGATCCGTTCGCCGGAACCGTCACGCCCTTGTCGAGCCGGAACAGCGTTCCGTCCGCGGACAGGAACCGTGTCGTCGCGACGAGCGGCTGGGTGTGCGACGACGCGTTGCGGATCACGACCGTCCCGCCCGCCTTCTCGTCGACGGACTTCCCGCCGTTGCTCGGCGCGAACGTCTGGGTCTTCTGCACGGTCGCGGTCACGATCGACCCGCGTACCTCGGAGTCCTTGGTGGGCGTCTTCACGACGTCGGCGAGAAACTCGGTCTTCACCGTCGTCCGGATCGGCGTCACGCGGATCGTCGCCGAGACCGTCGAGACGTACAGCACCGCCGCAAGCATCATGGCAACCGCAACGACAAAACCGACCGCGATACGGCGGTAGAGCCTCAGCGAGGGAGCGGCCGGAGCCGGCGTCCTCGCGACGACCTTCTGTTTTTTGACGGCTGGTGCCATGGGTTCCTCCTACCACGGTCGGGACTAACGTCCCTGTGAATACGATTCTATCACGTTTCCTTCGAAATGTCTCCCTCTTCGAGAACGGCAACAAGATACGGCGATTGATATTGGTTCGAGACGGCGATCAGGAAACGGTATCCGTCCGACGGCATGATGCGCGTTCCGAGGCGCGGATGCCGGATCCCGCCGTTCAGCTCCGCGACCATCTCCGGATCCCCTTCCACGGATACCTCGCCGCCCGTCCAAACGACGCGCGCGACGACGCGGTACGTCTCATCGTCGAGCGCGCGAACGGTAACGGTCGCGCGGTCTGGAATGGCTTGGTTCATACGATGTTGTTCATTTCAGCGAGAAACGTCACCCCAAGGTCCATCTGCGTCCCCTCGGGATACGGAACGAATGGGTCGGACGGGCTCTTCACGGCGGCGCGGACGTTTGCGACGCGCTCGTCGACCGATTCGACGAATCCTTCCATTTCATCCGGAAGCAGGGCCGTCGCCTCGAGAAGAAGCGTTCGTCCGAGGGACGAATCCCACTGGGCCGCGAACGCGATGACGTCCGCCCCCACCGGCTGGTTCAGCCTGACAAGCGCGAAATGCGCGGCGGAATTGTATTCCGCGGCCCCGCGCGCACCGGGAGAGGCGAAGTCGGATCCGAAGTCGATCGGAAGGATGCGTCCGTTTCCAAAGGAAAGGTTCCTTGTCGCGCCGTCGGAGCGATGGAGAAGGTAGTCGCGCATCGCGAGCATCGGCAGGTCCGGATGCGCGCTGCCGTCCGGGAGCCGAAACCAATTCGACTGGAACTGGCACGACCGTCCGGGAACGTACTCCATCATCGTCACGCGCCCGTATTCCTCCGTCGTGCGGCTCACGGCGGCCGGGGCGAGGTCGTTTCCCATCGCGACCTGCGCGAGCGCCCCGACCGTCTCGCGGAGCGACCCGGTGCCCGGCGTCACGCCGGAGCGCGTCCACCGGTCGGAAAAGTCGAACTTCATCACCGCCTCGAGCGTTTCCCCCGGCTTCGTCGGATGTTCCAGAAGCACCCATGCCGGCGTGCCGGACTCCGTCACGACGGCGGAAGGATTGTCCTTCCTTGCGATCGGGCGCATCTCCAAGATCTTTCCGCCGCGCAGGATCTCCTCGCGCTCCATTCTCCGCCGGATCGACTCGTGCCGCGGCGCCTCCGTCGGATCCATCAGCGTCGCCTCGTAGAATTCACGCGCCTTCTCGGCGATCCGCTCCGGGCGTTCGGCCTCCTCCTTCCCCGCCTCGCGCATTTCCGCGACCATCGGCTCCAGGAACCAGGCGGCTTCCATCCCGTCGCTCCCCGCGGAAGACATTCGCTCGCGAAGCGCTTCCGTCGTTCGCGCGGCTTCCTCGAAGAACCCGTTCAGCAGCTGGTTGGAGGCCCGGTCCGCCTCGGCGCGAAACGCGGCCGGGATCTGCTCCGACCGCAGGATGCGGAACGGCTCCCGCGCGTGCTCCGGAAGATAGGCTGTCAGCGTGTCCTCCGGATCCGGGATCGGAGTCCCCCATTCCAAGGAATGATATTGGGCGTAGGTAGCCTCAAGTCGATTGCGAGGATGTTCCATTCCGTCGCGCAGCCGGCGAAACAGCCCTGCCGGATCCCCCTTGAGCGTCCTTGGAACGGCGCCGGCCTCGATCGAGGCCGACTCCACAAGCAGTTCTATTTTTCGAATGCGATTCTCCAGGTCCAGAAGACCCGCGGCGCTTGACTCGTGCGAAGACTCGCCGTTCCGGAGCCCCACGGCCATCGAATGGTAGTGGTCGATGGTCCGCCGGAGGCTGTTCGCCATTGCCGCGTCGACGAACGGCTCCATTGCCGTCAGCCTGGTTCCGGCCTCGCGCGAAAACGCGAACGGGTCCGTCGATCCCGCCGCGTCCGGCGCGCTCGCCGCCAACTCGCCCGAGAGCGACAGAATCTGACGGACAAGCCCGTCATACTTTGCCCTGCCCCGCTCCGCGATCTCGCGGAGCTTCGCCATCACCGGCCCGGCCAACGGCCCTTCCGCCCTCCGGACGGCCGCTTCCTCGATCGCCGTCCGATTCGAA
>JAHFIS010000071.1 GCA_023246275.1 Candidatus Uhrbacteria bacterium | reverse complement strand
CACCTCGGCCTCGATCTTCTTCGACATGTCCACGGCGCGGAAGTCCACGTGCGTGAACGCATCCGTGACCGGGTCGGTCTGCATCGCCTGAATGAGCACGTGCAGCGGCGAGGCGCCGTCGACGGCGAGCTCGACGATCGTCGATTCTCCCGCGGTCTTAAGAACCTTTGCGAACTCGTTGTGAACCACCTGGACGTTCAGCGGGACCATGCCGGCGCCGTACACGACGGCCGGAATGACGCCCTCGTTGCGGACGTGGTAGTTCTTGCGGCCCAAGTGGACGCGCTTCTGTGCCGAAAGGATTGTTTTATCCATACAAAATACAGGCGAATAACGCCCGTATTGTGCTTGAATGGCCAATTATTGTCAAGGTCGAACCGCGCGACGGGCCTTTGCGGGGGCCTTGGCGCGCGTCCGTGACTTCCTCGGCGGCATATGAAACAGGTCGGAGATGGCCGTATTGAGCGCCTTGTGGACATCGATCACGTCGTCCGTGCTCACGCGCCGGCCTCGGTGGAGCCGCATCACGTCCTCGTGCGTCAGGTCGGTGACCATCCCCACGGAGCTCGCGCCGGACGGATTCTCCAATACCAAAGAGAGCGTGGCTCCCCCGCACTTCTTGCAGGTGACATGGATCAGCCGCGTGTCCCCCTCCTCGGCAAGGAGGCGCGCGTTGCCCTGGGCATACCGGGCCTCGCACAGCGGACAGTAGGACACGAGCCGGAGGGAATCGTGATGGAGGGACGAGGGTTTCATATGGGATTACTTTAGCACAGGGGGTGCGCGGTGGGTAGTGGGTGGTCCGTGACGAATCCACCGCCCACGGATCATTGCCGACTAGCCGCCCCTCTCCCTCATTGCCACGCTCTCCACGATTCCAAGCATCAGCAGCGTCAGCACGAGCGACGAGCCGCCGTAGCTGACAAGGGGCAGCGCCACGCCCGTCACCGGCAGGACGCCCAGGTTCATTCCCGCATTGACGAAGAACTGAACGAACAGGACCCCGCCGAACCCGATCAGGAGGAATCCCGTAAAATCGTCGTTGGTCCTGCGCGCGATCTGCCAGATGCGAAAGAAGACGACCAGGAATCCGACGAGCAACAGCGACACGCCGAAGAAACCGAGCTCCTCCGCGATCACGGAGAAGATGAAGTCCGTCTGGCTTTCCGGCAGAAACTTCAACTGGCTCTGCGACCCGAACCCGAGCCCGCTCCCGAACCACCCGCCCGCTCCCACCGCGATCATCGCCTGCGCCACGTTGTACCCCTGGCCGAGCGGGTCGAACGTCGGGTCCGCGAACGTAAGGATGCGATCCTTCTGGTACGGCGCGAGCAGGAACTGCCACGCGACGGCGCCCACGATCGCGGCGACGGCCGCGAGGACGACGAGCTGGCGCTTCTTGATTCCCGCGAAGAGCACGAGGATTCCCCACATGCCCATCAGAAGCACGGCGGACCCGAGGTCGGGCTGCAGGAGAACGAGGCCGGCCGGAACCGCGGTGAGTGCCCCGCTCTCGACGAGCTCCCTCCAGCCGAACTCAAGCCGCGCGCGACGGCTGAAGTACGAGGCAAGCGCGACGGCAAGGGCCAGCTTCATGAACTCCACGGGCTGGAAGCTGAATCCCGCGATCGCGTACCAGCCCTTGGTTCCATTAACGGTCGCGCCGAAAAGAAGAACTCCTCCGAGCAGCCCAAGGCCGGAGACATAGAGGACGGCCGCGTAATTCCGAAGCAGGTGGTAGTTGGAACAGGCGACCATCAAAGAGAGCGTCGCGCCAATGACGGCCGCGGCGCCCTGCTTCTGGATGTTCAGAAAATCCGTCGTCCCGTGGGAAAGTTCCACGGAATAGATGGCGGCCAGCCCGAAGGACACGAGCGTGAACGCCGCGAGGATCAGGATCCAGTCGGCGGATCGAAGTTGTCGGATAAAATCAAGGCGCATAGGAGGATTGTAGGCAGGTATGAATGTAGCGCATTAGGGGGAAAAACGCTACTTGCCTACCGCCCTACAATCCTACCTCCTCAACTTGATCCGCGTTCGCGTATCCTCGGTCGTTTCGCCAGCTAACGCCTTGTACGACGACATGTCAAACGGGTTCACCTCCGTGACGACCCTCACCTGGCTGACGTTTGGAATCGGCCCGAACCAATTGATCGACACGTCCTGGGACTCCCCCGCGTCAAGGGACGAGAGGGTCGTTCCGGTCACGCCGACGACGGTCATTCCGCGCATCAGGAGGACCGTCAGCGACGGGTCGTAATAGCCGTACGCGGTCGTGTTCCGGACCGTAAACGAGATGCGGCCGACCGCGGCCGCCGGCGACTTTCCGCCCGACGACGGGGCCGAATTGCCGTCAAGCTGGATCGGCGCGAACGTCGCGTTGGCAATCTCGAACCCGACGCGGTTCGCGATCCACGCGGCCGGGTCGCCGGTCTCGTGGTGGTCGATGCGGTGCCAGGCGACGCTCGTCAGATTCAACGCGAGGCCGCGCGGCGGCGTCACGGAGGGAATCGCGTAGGCCGCGAGCGCCTTCTCCGAGTTCGGCAGCGCGTATCCCTTCGCTTCCACGGTCGTTCCCGCGGTCGACGCGAAGACGTACGTGAACTCCGCCCACCAGTCCTTGTTCGGGTTCGAGACGGTCGTATACACGTCGTACTTCCCCGCCGAGGAAACCGTCGCCGTCGGCGTGACGACCTTCAAATTTTTCGCCGCCCGCGCCGTCGCGAACGCATGCAGATCGCTCTGGCCATACGACGCCATCTCCAGCACGGAGCGCGTCTCGTCGGCATACCGCACCAAATACGCGTCCGCGAACGCCCATCCCGCAAACGCAACGAGCAGCGCGTCCACCCCGATGAACGCCACAATCCCAAGCCTCCGCAGCCCGTCGCGGTGCTCGATCCACCACTTCGATTTCCTGTACTGCTTCTGATACTCCTTCTCCGCCTCCAGAAGAACGTTCTCTGTCTCCATACGAGAGACAGTATAGCAAAGATCGCGTCGGAAGTCGCAGCCCCTTGACCCATTTCCGTTGAACCCGAACGCCCCGCGTGGTACTATTTCTTCGAACTTTTAGTTTTTATGGCTGACAAAAAACCGCAGAAGGCCGGAGAATACTCCGCGAATCAGATTCAGGTCCTCGAGGGACTCGACCCGGTGCGCAAGCGCCCTGGGATGTACATCGGCTCTACCGGGCCGGCCGGGTTGCACCATCTCGTTTGGGAAGTCGTGGACAACTCCGTCGACGAGGCGATGGCCGGGCATGGGAACGAGATCGTCACGACGCTGAACGACGACGGAACCGTTTCGGTCACGGACTTTGGGCGCGGCATTCCGGTGGACATGCATCCGCAGTTCAAGGTTTCGGCGCTCGAGCTGGTGCTGACGAAGCTGCACGCGGGCGGCAAGTTTGGCGGCGGCGGATACAAGGTTTCCGGAGGTCTGCACGGCGTGGGCGTCTCCGTCGTCAACGCGCTGTCGAGCTACGTGCGCGCCGAGGTGAAGCGCGACGGGAAGCTGTGGATGCAGGAGTACGCGTTCGGAAAGCCGCAGGCGAAGGTGAAGGAGATCGGCAACGCGCGCGGGACCGGGACCACGATCACGTTCAAGCCGGACCCGACCATCTTCGAGACGGTCGAGTTCGACCTCCAGACCATCCTCGACCACCTGCGGCAGCACGCCTACCTCACGAAGGGCGTGAAGTTCGTGATCATCGACAACCGCGTGAAGTCCGCCACGTCGGGATACGGCTTCTACTTCGAGGGCGGCGTCGCCTCGTTCGTCCGCCACATCAACCACGGCAAGGCGGTCAAGAATACCAACGTCTTCTACGTATCGAAGCACGACGACGCGGCCGACATGGACGTCGAGGTCGCGCTCCAGTACACCGACGAGTACCACGAGTCCGTGTTCTGCTTCGCCAACAACATCACCAACCCGGAGGGCGGCTCCCACCTGGTAGGCTTCCGCGCCGCGCTCACCCGCGAGCTGAACAACTACGCGCGGGCCAAGGGATTCCTCCGCGAGAAGGACGCGAACCTCACGGGAGAGGACGTGCGCGAGGGATGCACCACGGTCATCAGCGTCAAGATCAAGGACCCGCAGTTCGAGGGACAGACCAAGGCCAAGCTCGGCAACCCCGAGGCGCGCACCGCGGTGGAGGCGATCTTCGGAGAGGCGTTCAAGGTGTTCCTGGAAGAGCACCCGCGCGACGGAGAGGCGATCATCGGCAAGTGCGTCCTCGCGTCGCAGGCACGCGCGGCGGCCCGAGCCGCACGCGACACCGTGCTGCGAAAGGGAGCGTTCGAGGGACTCACGCTCCCGGGCAAGCTTTCCGACTGCTCGAGCAAGGACCCGTCCATCTCGGAGCTGTACCTCGTGGAGGGAGACTCCGCAGGAGGCAGCGCCAAGCAGGGACGCAACCGCGAGAACCAGGCGATCCTCCCGCTGCGCGGAAAGATCCTGAACGTGGAACGCGCGCGGCTCGACAAGATGCTCGCGAACAACGAGATCAAGTCGCTCGTGATCGCGCTCGGCACCAACATCGGCGAGATGTTCAACATCGCCGAGCTGCGCTACGACCGCGTCATCATCATGACCGACGCCGACGTGGACGGCGCGCACATCCGCACGCTGCTGCTGACCCTGTTCTACCGCTACTTCCCCGAGCTCATCCGGCAGAACCACATCTACATCGCCCAGCCGCCGCTGTTCCGCATCGCGGTGGGAAAGGAATTCCGATACGTGTTCACGGAGGAGGAAAAGCAGAGCGCGATCGACGAGCTGACGAAGGGGCGAGGGATGGCCGGGGCCGTCGAGTCCAAGTCCTCCGCGAAGTCGAAGAAGGTCGTCGAGAAATCGGAGGAAGAGGCTCCCGAGCAGGAAGGCGGCGGCGAGGATTCGTCGGAAGCGCTCATCGTGGGCGGCATGAAGGTGAACGTGCAGCGCTACAAGGGTCTCGGAGAAATGAACCCCGAGCAGCTCTGGGAAACCACCATGGATCCGACGACCCGCG
>JAHFIS010000070.1:2311-5062 GCA_023246275.1 Candidatus Uhrbacteria bacterium | reverse complement strand
GGTCGCCCTCGCCATGCGAGATGAGAAATTACTCCTGTTACAACGCAAGGACGACAACCCGATGTGGAACCGCAAGTGGGAATTTCCCGGGGGTAAGATCGAGGGCGGGGAAGACCCCGCCGACGCGATGCGGCGCGAGCTCATCGAGGAAACCGGGCTCGCCGCCACGTCCTGCGATTTTCTCGGGACGCACACGCACGATTGGCAGCTTCCCGAGCGCACCCTCCGCGTCATCCTCCACTGCTTCCGCTGCGACCTCGCCGACGGGGAAGTCAGCCGCGAGGACCGCGCCGCGTTCGACCACGCCTGGACGACTCCCGCCGAAGCCCTCACCTACGACCTCCTCGAAGCCAACGCCGACCTCATCCGCAAATTCCTGTGAACTACAAAACCTGGATCGAACTGGACGAACGCGCGTTGACGCACAATATCGTCGCCCTCAAGGGACTGCTGTCCGAGGGCGCGCGCTTTTGCGCGGTTCTGAAGGCGAACGCGTACGGCCACGGGATGATCGAGGTCGCGCGCATCGCGGCGCGGTGCAACGTGGACGCCTTTGCGGTCGACAACGTCGACGAGGCGCTGTCGTTGCGCGCCATGCTCCCGTCCGCGCTCATCCTCGTCCTCGGCTACACGCTCAAGGAGCGCTATGCGGACGCGATCAACAACGAGATCCATCTGACCGTCTATGAGAAGGAGCAGGTCGTCGCGCTGGAATACGCCGGAGCGGAGCACGCGAAGACCGCGTTCATCCATCTCAAGGTAGAGACGGGCACGGCGCGCCAAGGCGTTCTTCCTGAGCACCTGTATGACGTATTGGAGGCCGTCGGCGCGTCGTCCCACGTGGCGCTCGTCGGAGTCTCGACGCATTTCGCAAATATCGAGGACACGTCCGACACGTCGTTCGCGAATCGCCAATTCGCGCTGTTTCAGGAGTGCGTCGGCGCGATCCAAAACGCCGGCTACCAGCCGGAATGGATCCATTGCTCGAACTCCGCGGCGACGATCCTGTATCCGGACACGCACTTAACGCTCGTCCGCGTCGGAATCGCCATGTACGGGATCTGGCCGTCGGATACCGTGGAACAAACCGTTCGCCGCTACAACGTCCTGCTCGATCTCGAGCCTGCCCTCTCCTGGAAGACCCGCGTCGCCCAGGTCAAGTCGCTTCCAGCCGGGACGCCGATCAGCTACGGGCTGACGGAAGTTCTGCGAAAGCACAGTCGGGTCGCCGTCCTCCCGGTCGGCTATTGGGACGGGTTCGACCGCGGTCTCTCGTCGGTCGCCGAGGTACTCGTTTCCGGAATCCGTTGCAAGGTGCTCGGGCGCGTCTGCATGAACATGCTCATGGTGGACGTCTCGCAGGTCCCGCAGGTGGAGCCGGAGCAAGAGGTGGTCCTGATCGGCCGGTCCGGGCGGTTCGTGATCACCGCGGAGGAGCTCGCCGAGCGCGCGGGAACGATCAGCTACGAGGTATTGACCCGGATCAATCCGCTTCTTCCGCGCGTCGTGCTATAATTTTCAGGTATGGGGCCGCGCAACCACTTCCGATTGCAGCAGCGCAAGCGCTACGAAACCAAGCGTTTTTCGAATCCCTACTTCCAAAAAACCCAGGCACGGGACTGGCGTGGAATCGTCATTGCCACGGGGGCGGGGCTGTCCCTGTTTTGCGCGGTCGCCATCGTCTTTGCCTCCCCCTTTTTTGCGATTCAGCGCGTCGACGTCACGGGCACGGACACGATCGCTCCGTCCGAGATCGTCCAGAAGACCTGGGACGAGCTTCGTCACAAGCGCCTTCTTTTTTTTGACGCGACAAACCGGTTTCTCTACGACGAGCGACGGCTGCGGGACGCGCTTGGATCGGCCTACGCGTTCGAAACGCTCGATATCGCGCGAACGTGCGACCTGAGGGGAAATGGATGCGGCCTGGACATCGGGATCCACGAGAAAACGTCCCAGCTGCTCTGGGTTTCCGGAGAGCACCTGTACCTCGCGGATCTCCAAGGGATCGTGATCCGAGAGCTGTCGCCCGAGGAGGTGGCGTCCTGGAAGGCACCGGAGCCGCCGCCGCAGGTTCCGCTTCCGGACGGATCCCTTCCGGTCGCGGTTCCGGTCGACCCGCTTCGAAAACTCCCTCTGTTCGTCGATGTCAATGCGTCGCCGACGAGCGTTGGATCGGCTGTGCTGAATACGAACGAGGTGGCGAACCTGTTTGCCTTCGAACGCGCGCTCGGAGAGATGCGGATCCTGTTCTCGCAGGTCAACATAGACCGTCTGGCGGGAAAATGGATGGCCGTGAAGACCCTGGCCGGATTCAATATCCTCATTGACGCCTCGGGCGACATCCCGGCGCAGATCCTTAACCTGCAGGTGATGCTACGAGACACGCTGAGGGACACGACGCACCTCCAGTACATCGACCTGCGGTTCGGCGACCATGTGTATTATAAATAGAAGAACCCTATGACACCGCTCATTTCCTACGACGACAGCCACATGCTCATTTCCGCCAAAGATCGCAAGTCCGTGCAAAAGCGCCTCGTTGCCGCCCACCAACGCCTGAATGTGCTGCGCGTCGAGAAGGAGCAGGGTTTCCTCGACCTTCCGTTCGAATCGGCGACCGTTCGCGCGGTCGAGAAGCTCGCGAAGAAACTCCAAGCGAAATTCGACCACCTGGTCGTCATCGGGATCGGCGGATCCGACCTCGGCGCTCGAACAATCTGGCATGCGCTCGGCGAAAAAAAGATGTCCCTG
>JAHFIS010000070.1:0-2301 GCA_023246275.1 Candidatus Uhrbacteria bacterium | reverse complement strand
TCGTGAGCAACCCGGACCCGGAGACGGTCTACCACGTCCTCGCGTCGACCGACTGGTCCCGCACGGCCATAAACGTCATCTCCAAGTCCGGAACGACGCTGGAGACGATGGCCGTTTTCATGACGCTGCGCAAGGGCCTGATCGACGCGGTCGGCGAAAAGGCGCATTCCGAGCACGTTGTCGCGACGACCGATCCTTCCGAAGCGAGCACGCTGTTCCAGATCGCCAAGGAGAACGGCTACGCAATCCTTCCGCATCCGCTCAACGTCGGCGGACGCTTTTCCGTCCTGTCCGTCGTGGGCCTGTTCCCGGCGGCCGCAAGCGGTGTAAACGTACGTAAGCTGCTGGACGGCGCCGCGACGATGGAAATGGAACGTCGCATGAACAAGGAAGAAAGCGCCCCGGCCAGGTTCGCGGCAAACCAGTATCTTGCCATGACCAGGAACGGCCGCGACACGCACGTCCTGATGCCGTATGCGGACCTCCTTCACGAGCTTGGATTCTGGTACCGCCAGCTGTGGGCCGAGTCGCTTGGAAAGAACCGCGGCGGGGAAGCCGTCGGCCCGACTCCCGTCGCGGCGTTCGGCGCGATCGACCAGCACTCGCAGATCCAGCTGTACACGGAAGGAGCGGACAACAAGACCGTCACGTTCATCGAAGTTGAAAATTATCGACGCACGCTCCGCGTCCCGAAGGTCTGGACCAATAAGCAGGGGATCGAATACGTGGGCGGACTGTCGTTCGCGGATATCCTCCATGCCGAGCGCGCGGGAACGGAACACGCGCTCGCCGAAAAAAACCGTCCGTCCGGAACGATCCGGATCCCAAAGATCTCGGAAGAAACGCTCGGGGCGCTGTTCCTGTTCTTCGAGGCGGCCACGGCATACATGGGCGAGTTGCTTCAGGTCAACGCGTTCGACCAGCCCGGCGTCGAGGCGGGGAAGAAGGAGGCCCGCCGAATCCTCACGACGCGACGGGTCTCAAGGTGATGTGTCGTAAAATATCGATGGAGGGAGAGAAGGTTTGAAGGGGACCGAGGTTCGAAGAGCCTCGAGGATAACGACTGAACGACCTTTCGTGAACGGATCCGCACATCGAATCGGATCCGTTTTGGTATCTACAGTCACGGTGGTGATGAAAAATTAAAAATCGCAAAAACGTAAAGGCCTCTAATTTGATTTGGGGGGTATGTAGGTACGTCTCATTTTTAAACTCGAATTTAAGAAAACGAGACAGGCGTTCAAGGTCGATAGATGGCCCGTGCCAAGACACCCGCAAATCATCCTGGGGGCGTTTTTCGACGCTTAGATGGCAGGCTGATCGCTTGGGCCGCGCATTCATGGAATGCCGAGTTTGAACGGCCAAACGAATGACGATCAGCCATAGAGATTAATCCACGCTACCGAGACAATGGAAAACACGGGTAAACGGAGTATAATGCCGTTAAACCCGTGTTATTTTCTTTGCTCTATTTAGCCAATTTCTTACACGATGTGTCGTCTAAGTTACAGAAGACGACGCATAATATCTTCTCTTTCCAACGGGTTATTTCATAAACCAGGACGTGGAGAATCCCGCGAAATACGTCATCGCAAGCAAGGCCGACCCGACCGTAAAGATCCCAATGCCGAGCATCATGATCCCTTTGATCGATTCGTCGTCCTCGGCGGCGCCCATCATCATGTAAAAGCTGACGACGATGAAGACGGTCAGCGGCGTGATCGCCATCGCCCACGCGACCACCTTCAGTGCGAGATCTAGGTTCATAGCGCTTATTCGATCGGCGTGCGATCAAGGTAGTTAAGCGGGTCGACCGGGATGCCATTCAGTCGAACCTCATAGTGTAAGTGCGCTCCGGTCGAAAGTCCCGCGCCCTGCATGCCTGGGACGCCCCCGGACAGCCCGATAACCGATCCGCGTCCGACGTACTGGTCGGCCACGACGGAAAACTTGGACAGGTGGGCGTAGAGCGTCGCGATGCCGTCCGCGTGGATCACCATCACGTAGTTTCCGTACTGCGTTCCGGTCTTCGTCCAGGCGACGTAGCCAGGAGCCGATGACTTCACCGGCGTTCCAAGCGGCGTCGGGATGTCGATTCCCGGATGCTCGAACAGATGTCGGAACGGATAGGTCGGGTCATGGAAGAGCGTCGAAAGGCCCTTGTTCGGAGTGATCGGCCATGAGATGACACTACTCCCCTGCCCTTTATTGTCCAGGGTCGACAATTTGCGCTCAATTTCGCCCTGTAATGCCCCAATTTCCTGGCTGACGGACTGCTGTTCCGCGTGAATGCTCGATAAA
>JAHFIS010000069.1 GCA_023246275.1 Candidatus Uhrbacteria bacterium | reverse complement strand
CCGCGACGAGAACCGTCCACTCGTGACCGGACAGGGAATCGCCGAGCGCGCCGACGAGGCGGCGGACGTTGTTCTCGATCACGATCTCCTCGTTGTGCGTCGGAATGACGATCAGGATTTTCATAGGTCCTTCCGCGTATAAACTTGCGTCCATTCGTCCTCGTACCGCTTCTCAAACAGGTCCGACGCCTCCAGGTTCTTCACGAAGTCCGTCTTCAGCCTTCGGTCGACGAGCACGGCCGACGCGTGGAACGTCGATTCGATCTTGGAGACGTCCGCATCCTTTCCCATCTGAATGTCGAACCACGTTTGGTACCGTCCCTTGTCCGCGTCGTACATGAACCGCGGGTCGAGGCCGACAAGATAATAGTGCAGGTCATCAAGATAAAAGTACATCATCGAGGAATCCCAAACCGGATTGAACACGATCTGCCTGCGCGGAAGGTACCGATGAAGCCACCGCGCGCTTCCCTCGTACTGCGACGCGGAAAAATACCCGTTGTCGGACATGCCGTAGCGGATATCGCGCGCCGCGAGACAGCCGATCGCAAGACTCACCACCACGAACAGGACCTTGAGCGACGTATGAGGATTTCGCACGACCGCACGAAAAGCGCGCGCATCCTTCCGAACGAACGGGTCGGCGACGGAGAGGATCGCACCGACGGTGAGGAGAAGGAACGGGATGAGATATTCCATGAACCGGGCCGACCGGAAGGTGAACGCGCCGAAGATCGCCATGAGGGACAGAAAGAAAAAGACGTTTCGCGCCTTCGCGTTCGTCAGGTCGAACAGACGCGTCGCCCCGGCGGCGAACAGGAGGACGATCACGACCCCGAGCAGGCAGAACGCCAGGATGTCGTTCTGAAACATCGTGAGCCACGGGAGCGGCGACCACTCCGCGCCGACCGGGATGTTCGCTCCGCCCGTCACGGCGTTCTTGAGGAAATCGGTCGTCATGAACGCCAGGCCAGACGGAAAATACGGGTTGACGACGATCCCCGCGGCCGTGCCTAGGACGAGCGCCTTGGCGAGCGGCTTGAGTTCGCGCAGGCCGTGGAACCTGTCCGAACCGGGACGAGGGACGAGTCGGTCCGCGACGAGCGTCCCGAGCGCAAGGCATGCGAATGCCCCATAGAGAACGGGCCAGCCGTGATAAAGCCACACGAACAGGACCGAGACGACAAACAACGCTCTCGGACGTGCCTTCAG
This sequence comes from Candidatus Uhrbacteria bacterium, assembly GCA_023246275.1. Classification (GTDB taxonomy): domain Bacteria; phylum Patescibacteriota; class Patescibacteriia; order UBA9934; family GWF2-40-263; genus YC12-FULL-57-11. The sequence continues at coordinate 3,907 of JAHFIS010000069.1, read as the reverse complement.
CATCGCCCACGCGGCGACCATCAGAAGAGTTACCGACAGCGCCCCGGCCTTCGGCATGGACATGCGCTGGAGAAAGTCGAACGAGAGCGCCCCGACGATCGTCAGCCACTCGGGATACGGCGATCCGACGGCTTTCAGGAACCGATACAGCGCGTAGAACGCCAGAAGGCCGAACAGGACGGCCGAGACACGCATCCCGACCATCGGGTCGAAGACGGTCACGAACGGGATGATGAGAACGTGGTACAGCCAGTGCGCGTCCACGTACCGGTCGCGCATCACCGTTTCCTGGAGCCAAGGAAACGCATGGAGGAACCCGTGGTCACGGATCATGAGCGCCATCTTGGCGTGATAGAACGAGTCCGGATCGGGAAAGGAAGGCTGGATCCGAATCAAAACAAGAAGGATCGCGATCGCTGCAAAGACGAGGATGACGGACCACTTGGGACGGCTCATACGGTTGGTAGTGTACGGGAAAACAGAGCCGAAGCCAATGAAAAAACCGGTCCCAATGTGGAACCGGCAGCGGTCAGATGCAGCCTCGGGCATGCCGCGTGGCGAACGGCATGGCGGCGATCCGCTTGCAGAGATCGTCGTGGTCGCTGGCGACCGTAGCCTCCTGCGGCGCCGTCGCCAGCGGGGCGGGTGCCGACCTCGTCGCTGCGGCGGCCTCGGCGACCTTCGGCTTGTAGGCCTCGGAAGCCCTGGGCGCTGCCGCGACGGCCTGCGGCTGCGGAGGGTTCTCGATGGCCGAGATCTCCTCGAGGGAGCCGTACTCCTTCGCGCCGTCCTTCGGAACGTACGACTTGATCGCCGGCCGCGTGGTCCAGCTGACCGTCTCCGCCGGGCAGTCCTTGTTGACCGGCTCCTCCTTCTGCACGGCGTAGCCCGGCAGGCTCAGGGTCGCGCCCTTCGGAAGGCAGACCGGCGTCTTGGTACCGGCCGCTCCGCCCGCCATCTTCCCCGCCACGATCTTCCCAAGGATGTCCGTGGGAAGGAACGCGCCGCTGTTCGGCGTGGGGATGTAGGACACGGACTTGCCGCCCACGTCCGCGTATTCGACGACCACTTGAAAGACGGTCCCCGCGCGAAGCGTGTCCACGTATCCGGACGTGGCGGCCAGCAGGATGCCGACGGTGAACAGCGCGGAAAGCGCCTTTGCCTGGCCGCCGGCGATGCTCTCCGCGATCTCCTTCACCTTCGGGCTCTCGAACCACCTGGCCACGAGCCGGTCGTAGGCCAGGATCGACATGAACACCGGGATCATCGAGATCATCACGAGGTCGTCCTTCCATCCGAGGAGGAAGATGACCATCTTGATCACCGCCAGCGCCGATCCGAAGCCGAACAGGAGCGTGGCAATGCTGCGCGCGGTCTGCGCCAGATCGGAACCTACGTCGATGAACCCGTGCGAGAGCTTGGAAAGACCGCCCGCCATGTACCATGGAACGACCCAGAACAGCGCCCCGATGCTCCCGACGAGCAGGCAGATGTTCTGCTTGAGCATCGACCCTCCTGGCGAGAGCAGCCAGCCCGCCGGGTGGAACCAGCCCATGAAGTAGACGTAGAGCAGGATGACCGCGGCGGCCACGTAGAGGGAAGAGAATGACCCGAGCCAGAATTTGATTCCGCCCAGCTTGCTCTGCTTCCAGGCCTTCTGGAGAGTATCCTCCGCCTTGTCCGCGACGGAGAGACCCGCTCCGCCCAGGCCGTCGATCCAGCCCTTGAACTTGGTGAGATCCTTCGCGGAAATCTCGTAATCGTCGACGACGTCCATCATGGTCCCGTCGATGTCCACCGACTTCACAACCGGCTGCAGCCGACCCTTGACGTCGTTGCAGATGATCCGGAGCGCCTCGAAGCTGCAGTTCTTCTCGAGGCACTCGAGCAGCTTCGTCATCTCGAACGCGTTATCCGACTTCTGGACCGTCGTGACGACGGCAAGGAGCACGCGTGTGACATCCTTGTCGGCCTCGATTTTCTGCCAGAAGGTCTTCCCTCCGCCCGACGGGACCGCCGCCCCGCTGAGGGAGAAGCAGAGCCGGCAGAGGTTCGGCTCGGACTGTCCGGCCGTGAACGTGTCGTAGGTGCCGCGCTCATACGGGATCTTGGCCCCGAAGGTCGTCGTGGGCTGGTGGTTCTGGTTCTGCCGGTTGTTGTTCCCGCCGTTGTTCCCGCGGTTGACGACGTCCGGGTGGGAGAGGTCCCAGCCGGTGACCGTCTGCTGCCAGTGGGAACACGACAGCGGGCGCGGCTCGCGGGCGCCGTCTTCCGCGACCGTTCCGTCGGCATTGATGCGGGCGAGATGGATCACGCCGAAGTGGTCGCGGAACGCGTTGTCGAACCGCTTGACCACGAGTTCGGCCACCTTCTCGATCTTGTCCTCGCGGCGCGGATCGGATGCGCTGATCACCCCGCGACTCATCCCCTCGCCCAGCTCGACGAAGAACGTCTCGATGTAGCCGCACGTGCGAGCGTCGAGCCCGATCTTTCCCGCGAGCTCGCCGATCTTCTTCGCGATCACCGGGGCGACGGCGATGGAAATTCCCTCGAGCCCGTACTTGGCCCAGTCGCCCGTGCTCCGCATGATCTCGCGGAGCAGTTTGACTCCCCGGAACCCCTTCGCGACGCGGTCCGCGAGCATGTTCTCGAAGATTTCCCCCGCGACCACCTTGAGGCCGGTTGCCGCGTGCGCGGTTTCCACCTTCGCGATGTCTTCCTTCTTGCCGTGGACCAAGGCCCCGACAAGCGTCATCAGGTCGAGACCGTTTGCATTTCCGTTCGTCATTTGAACCTTCCTTCGTGTGCGGCACCGCCGCGGTGAGAGTTGTAGAGACCGAGATTTTCCGTCCCCCATAGCAAGCCAATCGGCCGCACACGGAAGAGGGGATATTTATCATCAAACGGCCCGATTGTCAACCAAAAACTACCAACGCTTAGCGTTGGTAGTTGGCAAATGTTCGATTTTACTGGAGTTTCACGTCGGAAGGTGACAAACCTGCCTTGATCGCGTCGGTGACCGGCTTGCGATTGGCGTTCCGGCCGACCAGCGTTGCCCCCACCACCTTGCCGGAACGGACGAACAGCTGGGTGACCCCTCCGGCCGCGACGGAACCGACGACGACGGCCGAGTCGGCGACCGCGCGGTCGGGATCCCCGACTGCGATGATATCGAGTCCCGCTAGGTTCGTCGCGTACGACGAGACGTTCTGAAATTCCTCGGCGGCGCCCGCCATGTTGCGCGCGGCGACGCGGCCCTGCATCACCGCCGACGGCCAGTTCCCCGCCATCACGCGACGGCCAACGACCACGTCGTCGAACTCCGCGATGTCGCCCGCCGCGTACACGTCGGCCACGTTTGTCTCGAGCCGCGCGTTCGTCAGGATCCCCCGTCCCGTCTCGATCCCCGCGTCGCGAATCCATTGAAGTTCCGGCGCGATGCCGACGCCCACCGCGACCACGTCCTCCGCCGTCGCCCCGACCGACTCGAGCGTGTCGCTTCCAGGCCGCACGTCGACCCCGGCGCGCTTCAGGTGCGCCGTCACGAGCGCGCCGCTCTCCGCGTCCAAGATCCGGCTGAACAGGTGCGGTCCGCGAAACGCCGCGACGGTCCGCATGCCGCGGTGGACGAACAGGTCGATGAGCTCGCTCGCGATGAAGCTGCCGCCATACGCAACGCCGCGGCCGGAGCACGACGACATCTTCGCGATCAGATGTTCCGTGTCACCGAGCGTCTGGAAATAGCAGACGTTCTCTCCCTCGTACGGCAGCGTGTAAATTTCCGCGCCCGTCGTCATGAGCAGCGTGTCGTACGGAATCTCGCGCCCGTCGGAAACGACGACGTGGCGATTCACCGTATCGATCTCCTCGCACCGCATCCCGCGCAGCCATTCGATCTTCTTGTCGA
>JAHFIS010000068.1 GCA_023246275.1 Candidatus Uhrbacteria bacterium | reverse complement strand
TCCGAACGGCACAGCGGGAAGTATCCCGTCACTAGCGCGACCCGCGTCGCGCCCCTTGCCGCGATGTAACGCAGCAAAAGGTTTAGCTGGCCGAGCATCTCCCAGGTTCCCGGTCCGCTCGCGAGCACGACGATGTCGTGTCCGCCGACGTGACGTTTCCCAAGCCGGAGAAACGGTTCGCCGCTTGCGCGGAAGCCGAATTCCGGGATGACGACGTCCACGGGGGTCTCGGATTTCGTCTTTCCTCGGCTGTACGAAAGGATCGTCTCGGCGACCCGTCTCGCCTGCGGTTCGAATCCTGGCATGACAACGAGCGTGAGCCCGCCGTTGCGATTGTGGGGAATGCCCATGATATTCCTTGCCTCCGCCGGAAGTGTGGCGCGAAACGCCCCGGCTGTCAATGCGCGCGGAGGTCGAACCTGGTATACTGCGAACCGTATGAATCTCACAAGCTCCGCGTTTCAGGACGGCGACGTGATTCCGGCGAAGTATTCCCATGACGCGGGCGACGTTAATCCGCCGCTTGCGTGGGATGGCGTTCCGGACGGAACGGCGTCGTTTGCGATCGTCATGGAGGATCCGGACGTTCCGGCGGCGGCTGGCGTGCCGGTCTGGATTCATTGGGTTGTGTTCAACGTTTCACCGGCAGTCCGTGAGATTCCGGAGTCATGGAACGTCGAGGGAACGAAGGGCGCCGGAACGCGCGGGCTTCTGGACTACTACGGGCCGCGTCCGCCGGATCGCGAGCACCGGTATTTCTTTCGACTGTACGCGCTCGACGCCGTCCTTCCGCTGAAGGAGGGCGCGACGCGCGCGGAACTCGACGACGCGATGCGGGGACACGTTCTCGCCGAGGCGTCGCTCATGGGACGGTTCGCACCCTCGACGGGGAACGCGCAATAGTATGGGAAAGATCAGCGCGATCGGGTTCGACTGGGGCGGCGTCGTCTTTCAAAACGAGGGAGGGAGCTTCAACGACGCGGCAGCGGCGTTCCTCGGCGTGGACAACGCGGAGTTTCGGCGCGCGTATTTTCTGCACAACCACATGGTAAACAAAGGGCCGAACACCAAGAAATTTCAGGACGCGGTCGAGATGTGGGCCGAGATCCTGACCGAGCTCGGCATGCCTGACGCGACGGATCGGTTTATCGAGTTCGTCCGGAATCGTCCCGCCGGGTTCGTGAGCGAGGAGATGGTCGGCCTGATCAAGCGGCTGCGGCGTTCCGGCTGGAAGGTCGGCCTGTTCAGCAACAACTCGGCGGAAAATGCCCAGGATTTCCGCTATCGCGGATATGACGCGTGGTTTGACGTCGCGCTGTTCTCCGGCGACGTAAACCGCATGAAACCGGAGCCCGAGGCGTTCGTCATGCTCGCCGAAGCGCTCGGAGCCCCCGTCACGGAACTCGTCTTCATCGACGATTCCGAGCGAAGCCTGTCGACGGCAAAGGAGGTCGGGTACGAGCCGATTTTGTTTACGACGTACGACGCGTTGGTTGGACGTCTGGAAGAATTGGAAATTCTGTCAAAGATTTGATAGGCTATTCCCATGAAGCGTTCGATTCTCGTCCTCATCGCGTCAATCCTGCTTGCCTTCGCCACGATCGGCGGATTGGCGGTGTTTGGAATGGATGGCAGCGGTATGCAGATGGACACGGGGCACGGCAGCATGGATTGTCTGTCACACTGCCTGGGCGTGGCGTCGTCGACGACGGCGGGAGTCGTTCCTGTGACGGTCTCAACCTTCGCGTTCGTCGTGCTGTTCGTCCTGTCGTTTCTCGCGTGGCAGACGAAGCAAATTGTTTGGATTCCATCGGTTGCCCGCTGGCGCGAGGGGATTGGGAAACGATACCGTCAACGGGAACTGGCCGTCGTGAGAATTCAGGATTGATCGCAGGCAGGAGCGTCATTGCTTTTGGCTGCTTTTATTTATCCGGGATGAATCTACTGCCAACGCTAAGCGTTGGAAATTCAATATGACGGTATCAAAAACCTATAAGATCGCCGGGATGCACTGCGCGTCTTGCGCGGGGGTCATTCAGAAGACGTTCCAGAAGATGGACGGCGTCGCGGCCGCCGAGGTGAATTATGCGACCGAGACGGCGAAGGTTTCGTTCGATGCGGGGAAGACGAGCGCGGAGAGCCTGTCGGCGGCGATTGCGCCGCTTGGGTACTCGCTCGTGATGGACGAGAAGACGATGAACGGGACGAAACTTCCTGAGAACCAAGAGAAGAATCCGTTGCCGGTCCTGCTTCCGATCGTCGCGATCAGCCTGTTTGTCATGGGCTGGGACGCGCTGATCGCGTTCGGGTACCTGCCGAAGATGACGTTGTTTTGGAGCGAATTCTTCCATCATCTTCTTCCGTTGATCGCGACGTACGCCCTGTTCGTCGTCGGCAAGCCGTTCCTGCTCGGGGTCTACCGATTTCTCCGGTTCGGGAAGGCAAACATGGACACGCTCATCGGAATCGGAACCCTGGCGGCCTATCTCTACAGCGCCGCGGTCGGCGCGTTTGAGGAGTCGCTTGCGCCGTATTTGAACGTGGAACAATCGTATTTCGACGTGACGATCGTGGTCATCTCGTTCGTGACGATCGGCAAGTGGCTGGAGGCGCGGGCCAAGCGGAAGACGGGCGATGCCATCCAGGGACTGATGAAGCTCCAGGCCAAGATGGCGACGGTCGTGCGCGACGGAATGGAGGTCGAGGTTCCAATCGGGGACGTGGCCGTGGGCGATATCGTCATGATTAAGCCGGCGGGGAGGATCCCGGTCGACGGGACGGTCGTCGAGGGAACGTCGTATCTCGACGAGTCGCTCGTTACCGGAGAGCCCATGCCCGTGAAGAAGGTCGCGGGCGACGCCGTCGTGTCGGGAACGATGAACGGCGACGGGGCGTTCACGTTCCGTGCGACGAAGGTTGGCGCGGACACGATGCTGGCCAGGATTGTCGCGATGGTGGAGGAGGCACAGGGAAGCCGAGCGCCGATTCAGGCGATGGCGGACAGGATTTCGGAGGTTTTCGTTCCGACCGTGCTCGTTGTTGCCTTCGGGTCGCTCGCGGTCTGGCTGACCGTCGGGACGTATTATCTCGGGTTCGCCCAGGCTCTCTCGTTCGGCCTCTTGTCGTTCGTGGGCGTCCTCGTGATCGCCTGCCCGTGCGCGCTCGGGCTTGCGACGCCGACGGCGATCATCGTCGGCGTCGGCAAGGGGGCGAGGGAGGGGATTCTTGTGAAGGATGCGGCGGCGCTCGAGATGCTTGGGAAGGCCAATGTCGTCGCGATGGACAAGACCGGGACGCTGACGAAGGGGAAGCCCGAGGTCGTGTCCGTGAAGACGACTGGGACAATGACGGAGGGCCAGGCGATGTCGATCCTCGCCGCGCTTGAATCGCGATCGGAACATCCGATCGCACACGCGATCCTTGCCTTCCCTAAGGGAAGGCGGATCGATGAACTACCAACGCTTAGCGTTGGTAGTGGCTCCGTCGAGCGGACGGTCACGGGGTTCGATGCGATTAAGGGGATGGGGGTAAAGGGAACCGTCGACGGAACCGAATATTGGGCCGGGAACGTTCGACTGATCAAATCGCTTGGAATCGCGTTTGACGTATCGACACTTGAACACGAAACATGGTCAGGGAACACTCCTGTGATTCTTGCGACGGCAAAGGGCGTCGTTGCCGTCGTCATGGTCGCCGATCCGGTGAAGCCGGAAGCGGTCGAAGCGGTCCGACACTTGCACGGGCTCGGTCTCAAGGTCGTGATGCTCACCGGTGACGCGAAGGGAACGGCATCGTTCATCGGCAAGCAGATTGAGGTCGACGAGGTGGTCGCGGAGGTTCTGCCGGAAGGGAAGCTCGAAAAGATCAAGTCGCTCCAGGCCGAGGGAAAGATCGTCGCGATGGCGGGCGACGGGGTTAACGACGCGCCGGCGCTCGCTCAGGCGAACGTCGGGATCGCGATGGGGACCGGCACCGACGTGGCGATCGATTCCGCGGGGATCACGCTCTTGCACGGTGACATCGGCAAGATCGCGAAGTCCGTGGCACTGTCGAAGCTGACGATGCGCGGGATTCGCCAGAACCTGTTCTGGGCGTTCTGCTACAACGTCGTCGGCATCCCGCTTGCGGCTGGCCTGCTCTATCCAATCTTCGGCTGGACGCTCAGTCCGGTGTTTGCCGGGGCGGCAATGGCGTTCTCCAGCGTATCAGTGGTGATGAACTCGCTCCGTCTGAAGACGGTCAAACTATAATATGGAATCGCACAAATTCTACGTTTCCGGAATGCACTGCCAGGCGTGCGTGCTGATGACCGAAAGCGAGCTGAAGGATTGCCCGTGCGTCACGAGCGCGAGGTCCAGCCTCACGGACGAGTCCGTCGTCGTCGAGGGGAACTTCGAGGGCAAGGAAGCGGAGCTTGTCGCGAAAGAACTGACCCGAGTTCTTACAAAACACGGGTATGCGCTGTCGGTAGGGCGTCCAGCTGCTGCCTCGAAGCGATGGGGCGAGTTCGTATACGCGGTTCCAGTGTCCCTCGCGTTTGTTCTCGCCTTCGCAGCGCTCCAGCGCGCCGGTCTCTCTAAGCTGATTCCGGGAGAGACGACGCTGCTCACTCCGTTTTTGGTCGGAATTGCCGCCTCGGTATCCAGCTGTCTTGCCGTGGTCGGCGGGATCGTTCTCACGCTGTCCTCAACCTTCGCGCGGTCGGGCGGAACGGTTCGTCCGATCGCGACGTTTCACACGGCGCGCATCGTATCCTTTTTCGTCCTCGGCGGGGTCATTGGCGCGCTCGGATCGGTATTCCGACTCGGACAGACGACGACGCTTGTCGTTCAGATCGTGCTCGCCGCGGTCATGGTCATCCTGGGAGTCAATCTCCTTGATCTGTTCTCGGGCGCAAAGAAATTCCAACTCGCGATGCCCAGGCTTCTGTCGACCCGCGTCATTGCCGCTTCCAGGATGACGAACGGATTCGTCCCAGCCCTGGTCGGGACGCTCACGTTCTTTCTTCCGTGCGGCTTCACGCAGTCGATGCAGCTGTACGCGCTGTCGACCGGATCGTTCCTGTCCGGGGCGCTGACGATGCTCGCGTTCTCGATCGGGACATTCCCGGTCCTCGCGCTCGTGAGCTTCGGGTCATTCTCACTTGAGAGGAGTGCGCGAAA
>JAHFIS010000067.1:2431-5234 GCA_023246275.1 Candidatus Uhrbacteria bacterium | reverse complement strand
GCGGTCGGAAAGCTCGGCCCGGGCCGTCTCAATGTAGGACGAGCCATGCAGATTGCGCCATCGTTCGCCTCGGCCGCGACGTCTTTTCCCGTCTCGTCTCCCCTCCTTCCGCAAGGAGGGGTCGGGGGTGGTCCGCGGGTTACTCCAACCCCATCGCGTGACATCGTCATCGCGTCCGCAACCGCCGGCCTTCCGCCGACCGTCCGCGTCTTCACGCGTGATGGCGCGATCGTGACCCAGTTCGACGCGTATGCCCCGACCTTTCTCGGAGGAGTTCGCGTGGCGGTCGGCGACGTGGACGGAGACGGGCATGACGACATCGTGACCGTCCCGGCTCCGGGTGGCGGTCCTCAGGTTCGCGTCTTCGGGATGGACGGGAAATTCAAGTCGCAGTTCTTTGCGTTTGAGACGACGAGTCGCACGGGCCTGTATGTCGCGACGGGCGACGTGAACGGCGACGGCACGGAGGAAATAGTCGTGAGCGAGGACGCGAAGGGGCAGGGCCGCGTTCGTACGTTCATGATGGACGGGGCGGAGGTGTCGGAGACGAAGCCGTTCGATGGGACGACGGCCAGCGTACGCGTCGCGACCGGCGACGTCGACGGCGACGGGAACGACGAGATTATCGTCTCCCGCGGCGCGGGGTTCGGGCCGCAGGTCCGCGTGTTGTCCGCGACGGGGCCGACGATCGGGGTCGTTATCGCGGAGATGGATGCGTACGATTGGAATTACGATCGCGGCGTGTACGTCTCGGCGGGAGATCTCAACGGCGACGGCATCGACGAGATCGTCACCGGGACCGACGCGGGAGGCGGACCTCAGGTACGGGTGTTTTCCGGGACGGGAAGGGTGATCGGGTCGTTCTTTGCCTACGACTCGCTGTTCCGCGGAGGTGTCCGCGTGACGGTCGCGAATATCGACCCTTCGACAGGCTCAGGACAGATTGTCACGGTTCCGGGACCTGGCGGTGGCCCGCAGGTCCGCGCGTTCGACCTGACCGGAACGGTCCTCGGCAGTTTCTTCGCGGGAGCCACGGCGGATCGCAACGGCTTGAGCGTGGCGGGCTGGTCGTTGTAATGATACAATCCAACCATATGGCTGACATCAAATTTGAAAAGAAAAACATTCTCGTCACCGGCGGGGCCGGGTTCATTGGGTCGCATCTGTGCGAGCGGCTGATTCGGGAAGGGAACCGCGTGATCTGCGTCGACAACCTGTCGACGGGGGCGGTGTTCAATATCAACTCGCTGCTCCCGAATCCGAACTTCCAGTTCCTGCGCCTCGACATCAACGAGCCGATCGACCTCGAGCAGTACGCCGAGCTCGCGTCGTTCAAGTTGCCGTTCCAGGGGATTCAGGAGATTTACCATCTCGCCTGTCCGACCTCCGTGAAGGAGTTCGACCAGTACAAGATCCAGACGCTGCTTGCCAACTCGACGGGGAACTACCGCGTGCTTGAGCTTGCGCGAAAATATCGGGCGCGGGTCCTGTTCGCTTCGAGCGCCGTCGTGTACGGGACGCGCGACAAGGGGAACCCGTTCGTGACGGAGGAGGACATGGGAACCGGGCTCGACCACCTGTCGCCGCGCGCGTGCTACGACGAGGGGAAGCGGTTCTCGGAGACGATGTTTTCCACGTACCGCCAGGTGCACGGGCTCGAGGTGAAGGTCGCGCGCATCTTCCGGACGTACGGCCCGCGCATGCCGCTCGGCGACGGCCAGCTCATCCCGGACTTCGTGCTGTCGGCCATCGACGAGCAGGACATCGTCGTGTACGGGGGAAAGCCGTTCCACACCTCGCTCATGTACGTCACCGACTGCGTCGACGGGCTCATCCGCCTGATGAAGGCGCCGACGGAGCAGTGGCTCGTGAACTTCGGGAGCGACGTGGACCACGACATCGCCGACGTCGCGCAGACCATCCTGAACATCGTCGGCTCCAAGGTGGGCGTCCGCCACGATGCGCCGCTTTTGTTCCTTTCCGAGCTCGCCCTTCCGCGCTGCGCGAGGGCAAAGGAACTCGGCTGGCTCCCGCTCGTTCGTCTCGAGGACGGCCTGCGGCATACGATTGACTATGTGAAAGCCAATAAGATACTCTTAACGACGTTGTGAAGATTGTCGCCATTATCCCAGCGTTCAACGAGGAATCGCGCATCGCCGCCGCCGTGCGCGATGCTTCTTCGTTCGTGGACGGGGTCGTGGTCGTGGACGACTGCTCGCGCGACAATACGGCGAACGCGGGACGGGCTGCCGGCGCCACCGTCCTTCGGCACGCGATCAACCGAGGGCAGGGGGCGGCGTTGCAGACGGCGACGGAGTATGCGCTCAATCGATTGGGCGCGGAGATCATCGTCCACTTCGACGCGGATGGGCAGATGCAGGGACGCGACATTCCGGCGATGGTCGAGCCGATCCAGACCGGAGCGGCGGACGTCGTGCTCGGTTCGCGGTTTCTCGGGAAGGCCGTCGACATGCCCGCGTCGCGACGGATCGTCAACCGTCTCGCCCAATGGTTCACCGTCGCGATCTCCGGCATTCGGCTGACAGACACGCACTGCGGATTCCGCGCCCTGTCGCGCAGGGCCGCGCAGGAAATGACGATCACGCTCGACCGCATGGCGCACGCGTCGCAGATTCAGGACCTGATCGTCGTGAAGAAGCTCCGCTACGTCGAGCGTCCCGTGACGATCGTCTACTCCGCCGAGACGCTCGCGAAGAGCCCGTCGTCGCTGCGCGCGTTCGGGATCGTGCGGGACATTCTGAAGGATAAATTTTTTACGCGCGTATGATCTTCCAAATCGTCC
>JAHFIS010000067.1:0-2421 GCA_023246275.1 Candidatus Uhrbacteria bacterium | reverse complement strand
CGCGTCGACGCGCACGGTGAAGCAATTCCGCGCGCAGAAGGTGAGCCTGCACTGGCTGATTTTGTGGAACTCGCTCTGGACGGTCGTGATTGGCGTGGCCCTGTGGCCCACGAGCGCGGACTTCGTCGCGCATCTCGTCGGTATCGGCCGCGGGGCCGACCTCGCGCTGTACGTCGCCGCGGTCGCCCTGTCGTATTCCGTGTTCCGCCTTTTTGTCCGCCAGGAAGAGACGCAGCGCGAGATCACGAAGCTCGTTCGCAAGATCGCGCTCCAGGACGCGGACATCCCAAAGTAGTATGAAGCCGACCGTCGCGATCATCTATCTCGCGTACAACACAGGCGCTTTTTTGGAGCGCGTTTTTTTGTCGGTCGAGACGCTTGACTATCCGAAGGACCGTCTTCGCCTCATCGTCGTCGACAACGCCTCGGGCGACGGGTCGGCGGACTGGATTCGCGACCACGTCGTCCCGAAGTCGGAGAAGCAGCTCCCGCGCGTCACGTTTTTTCCGTCCGCGACGAACACCGGGTTCGCGGGAGGAAACAACCTCGGCATCGAACGCGCGCTGCTCGAGGGCGCGGACTACGTCTATCTCCTGAACGGCGACGCGAGACTCGACCCGGCCGCGATCACGGAAGCGGTCGCAATGGCCGAGTCGGACAAATCGATCGGCGCGGTCCAGTCGCTCGTCCGCCTCTGGCAGGACGAGGACGTGCTCAACGCGACGGGCGGCAGCGTCCACTTTCTCGGATTCGGGTTTGCGAGGGACAATGGCCGGCATCTCCAACGCTTAGCGTTGGAACTACCAACGCTAAGCGTTGGTAGTAGGTCGCTGGAAGAGCTCGACGGGACGGACATCGCGTACGCCTCGGGTGCCGCCGTCCTCTATCGCTCGTCCGTGCTCCGCGAGGTCGGCCTGCTTGAGGATTTCTATTTCATGTACCATGACGACCTCGAGCTTGGCTGGCGGATTCGTCTCGCGGGATATCGCAACGTCCTCGCGACGCGATCGGTCGCCTTCCACCACTACGAGTTCCGCCGGTCCATCAAGAAGCTCTATTGGATGGAACGCGCCCGCCTCCTTGTCTTCTTCTCGCACTTGAAACCCGCGACGCTCGTCATCCTGTCGCCGTTCCTCGTCGCGCTCGAGCTCGCCCTCCTCGCCTTCGCCGCGAAGGGCGGGTGGCTGAAGGACAAGCTGTGCGTCTATCTCGACCTGCTGCGACCCGCGACCTGGAAGCATCTCGCCGAGAAGCGACGGTTCTCCAACCTGATCCGCAAGGTTTCCGACAAGGAAATCGTCCGCCTCTGGACGGGCAAGATCGAGCACCAGGAAACGAGCAATCCGGTCGTCGATCTCATCGCAAATCCGGTTTTGTCCGCGGTCTGGTTCGTTCTTAAGCGACTCGTATGAAAATCGCGCAGGTTGTTTGTACATACCCGCCATATCGCGGAGGGATCGGACACGTGGCCCACGAGTACACGGAGCGTCTTCGGGCGCGCGGGTACAACGTTCATGTGTTCACGCCGCTGTACGAGCCGGTCGCCGGCGATCCCGAGCACGTGCACCGCGTCCCGTCCCCGCTGCACGTCGGGAACGCGGGCGTCGTGCCGTCGCTGTTCAAGAGGCTGTCGGGATTCGACGTCGTTCATCTCCACTATCCGTTCTTCGGCGGAGCGGAACCGGCGATCGTCGGCAAGGCGCTCCGGCAAGACCAGAAGCTCGTGATGACGTATCACCACGACCCGGTCGTGACCGGCGTCCGCGCGATGGTCTATGAGGCGCATCGCAAGCTGATTTTTCCATGGCTCGTGAATCGCGCCGATACGATTCTCGTCTCGTCGCGCGAGTATGCGGAATCGTCGGATCTCAAGGACGTTCCCGGCGCGCTCGATCGCGTCGAGGTGCTGCCGTTCGGAATCGACCTCGATCGATTCCGTCCCGATCACGAGAAACTGAACAAGGTACCCGTCTTTCTGTTCGTCGGAGGACTCGACGCGGCGCACCACTTCAAGGGGCTGCCCGTCCTCATCGAGGCGCTCGGCGGGCTGCGCGACTACGCGTGGAACTGCGTCGTCGTCGGCGACGGCGGGCTGCGCGCGACGTTCGAGGCGAACGCGGACGCGGCGGGGCTCGGCGATCGGATCACGTTCGTCGGAAACGTCTCGGCCGAGGATCTTCCAAACTATTACCGTTCCGCCGACATCCACTGCTTTCCGTCGACCGAGCGCGCCGAGGCGTTCGGCATCGTCGCCCTCGAGGCCGCGGCGAGCGGAATTCCGTGCATCGCGTCGGATCTTCCGGGGGTACGCGGCGTGGTGCTGAACGGGGAAACGGGACTGCTCGTTCCGCCAAGAAATGCCGAGGAGCTGCGCAAGGCAATGCTCCTCCTTCTCGAGCAGGTCGACTTGCGCCATCGCCT